>JAUIHA010000082.1 GCA_030432505.1 bacterium
TATACAGACATATGTCCTGCTACAAGGGTGGGGACAGTGTGGATAGTGAACGTCTGTACAAAAGAGGAATTCACCTGTAGAAAGGTAAGGTTCTCGAAGGAAGCTATCTCTAAAATTTTAAAAAATAATTACCCTGGATTAAGGGTAAAGAGAATAGAAGAAACAAAAAAAACCAGAGCAGCACTGCGCATTGGTTAAAGAAGCCAAACTTGATGGAAGCCTGCTCAATGCAGGTGGAAATCAAGTTGGAGCACCCAGAGGTACTTCTCTTTTCAAAATATCATTTCTATCTCTCAAAAGCCCATCCCAATATCCGTATTCATATCTAGGCAGCGCCCTCAAGTTAATCATGGACTGCAAAGTCACCTTGGTTTTTGATAAACCACCTCATTTACTGTACAATAGTTAGTCATAAATTGGACTAGTGTCAAAGGATTCACACTGTCTCGAGGCCAAGCAGATACATAGATGCCTCCAGTATGTTAATCAGTACCAAATTGAATGCTTTTTCTCACCATAGCTATGTGTCTTCCAATGAAAAGATAATAAACCTCGATTTACTGAAAGGGAATTAAATGTGTTCTGGAATATAATATGGCATTTCTTGTTGTACCCATGCCAAAAGAAGTATTTTACTCACCCATTATGTCGGATTTCTGCAGATCGTTTGTATACTGAAATCCAGAATAACAATGTTGAATGCTTTTATTGCACGGAAGCAATGGCCTATATCCAAACAGGAGATGTTCGAGCAGGCAAGTTAAAAAAAGGGATGTTTTTTGGTTTAATCAAATATTTTTGGATAACTGCATATCAAATCAATGCTTTTCATCAAAATAACCAAGACAAAGAAATTTGGCCACATGTCATAAATAATACCAATGCTGAGAAAGTGGCCCAATGTGCATTCATGGTAGGTAATATTAATGAAGAGCTGACTTTTTTGAGAGCCGTTGCCTTTGATGACGATATAAAAATACTGTGTGAAAAAACCGTTAAGGGAGGACAACTGAGTCCTATGGACTGTTGTTCTGTTGCAACTCTATCCGTACGTGTGCCAAAAAATGCATCTGTTTCTTTTTTCATCATCGCATACTATAACAAAGGCATTAAGTTCGAAGGTGGTATTAAAAATGCAAAAAGCGCGGAGTTTATTCGAAGAGAATCAATTCCCATCTTCTTTGCAGAAAATAATACTGCTTACCGAGATATCGAACTAAAACATAGCAAAGAGGCATTTTATGATCATGACATACATGCCTAACAACTAAAAATGATAAGCGTGTATGGCATTCACAACCCATAGTGATGGCGCTTAGATTTTTGATCTCAACTACTACATTGATTTAACATTGAAGTTCCTGTTCACCAGGAGCTTCAATGACTAACCGCCCTTCCTTGCCTAATTCCAACGGTTTTAACTCCATTGTCTTTCTTCAGATCTTATTTATCCGCCTCTGTATTGCTGGTTTGTTTTTTATATGACCACATAAAATAAAATCAGAATCGTTAAGCCTAACCATCCGTTCTGTAAGCTAGAAAAACGAACATAATTGTGACGGAAAAAGCGGTGGTATCTTGGTGCTATGGCCTAAAACTAAAAACCATTTATTGGTGAAATTAGAGCATTGATGAGTCAAACCAAACACCCAAGCTGGTGGGTCGAACATGTTAGAGCCACCAGCTTACGAGATATGCAAAAGCTTATCTCTTCGTGGTACCTATTTTCGTGGCTACGGAATGCTATTCTCGCTGCACGATAAACAGACTTAATATCTAGCTACCATTGGTTGTTTTTTCAAACCCAATCTCTTCACTTTGCGTCTTTTTTTGAATCGGTGGATGTGGCTTTTTCATGAACTGACCAACCAATTGCTTGCGCCCGTTGGAATAAAAAAGATACAAGCATTGATTCTTGTCAATTTTATAGCCTTCTAACTCGCCTTTGGGATATCCGTTTTGGAGCACATAGCGTTTTACATAATCCTCTCCGGCAAAAAGTGTGCAGGCACTGACATCAATTTTTAGCGGTAGAGTAGAAACAGCACCATTTGGGTTTCCTTGCCTATCTCTTGGTGTCCAACGCTTTAAAATGATTTCACGCTTACTATCTCGGGCAAGCATACCTGTTGGAGCAAACTTAAGATAAAATAATGCCTTCCCTATAAAACCCTTATCTTTATCGCCAACATCAGCGCCATCAATCATCACGATGACGGACCAGTCTAGCGAATCTGTTCTAATAAAAAACAATTGCAGCGTGTGACTCAGCCCAAAGCTATCATATACGGTATCTGTGAGTAAAAATGAATAGCTGTCTTTATCTTCAGAATAAAAATGCATTGCATTTTTATTGTTAGCTTCAACATCCAAGTTAACGCCTATTTTGACCAAGGTTGTTGCTTTAGGTGGCATAAACTGCAATACAGGTTCATCAATATTATTCTCTGTGGCATTTGCTGCAAAGCCAACCAAAAACATGAGAAGCAAAAAAACATGCTTAATCATATAATTTCCTTTCTAAAAAATATAAACTGCGCTTCAATAAACACAGCTCTGTTTTAAATCATGGCAAACACTGCCTAAACAATAACAAACGTAGCCAAGAACTTTCAGTGGCCTAATAATTTTTCTAGAAAATTCTAACAGATAATTGTGAGGTAAAAAACTATAGGCAACACCAAGAAAATTATAATATATTGTAAGTCCTTATCCACCATCAAAGCGAGTCGCTGACGTTTCATGAGTCCAGCACATGATTCTATTTTTAATATCACTCCTTCGCCTCACCCAAGTTCGAACCAATCCATGCCTGGTGCTAGGATGGGTCATTTTTTATTTGTTAAAAAAATAACAGAAACTTCTTGCTAAATGAGCACAACTTGAACCCCAGATTTAGATGAAGTTGTGCCCGTGGAATATTTTTTAACATACAAAATTTTAATACTTTAAGCTCACTACCATTTATCTTCCGTCTTATAAATTTCTGGTCGATTCCTTAAGAGGTGTATTAATTTGTCTGTTTCTCTTAAAAAAATCTTTATCTTTTCTCTTGCTATCTCTTTTGATTTCTCATCCGTAATATTATGCATCATACTCAAAGAGATCATAATCTTTTTCTCTATTTCTTCCGTAGCTCTTTTGTACTGCTCTTTATTTATTTTCTTTTTTATGAAAAATTCTTCCACATAGACTCGGCCTCTGCAGATTGCAGCAAACCAAGGTTCTTTGTCATACAATTGATTTTTTACTGCAACCTTGTATGTATCTTTGTCAATAACAACTTGAAGCTGTCGGTCAAAGTTGGTTTGGCTTACTGACTGGGATGGGTATAAGTATTGGATAAAATATCCTAAGGCAATGCCCACAAAAAATATCAGAATATTTTTCATTATTTATCCTTTCAAATTTTATAAAAAATGATTTCTTTCTGTAAATTACATTTAGATAACAAAGTGAATGTTAAAAACAAAGACAGGGCTCTTCGACTCAATGACATAAAAAAGCAAAAGATGCATAAACTAACAAGAGTGTATTTTAAAATTAATACTTAACTGCTATCGAGCCGGAAAATATTTTTGGTAGCATGTATCAAATGCAATGAAGCTACCATTATATGGTTTTTAGGTATATCAAAGCCTCTCTCAAAAACAACACGAGAAAAGACCACATCATGTACAAGCATCTGCTGTAATTGAAAAATATTTTTTTAATCAGGCAGTGAGGCAAATTCATTTACGAAAAATCAGTTTTCCCCCAATTGCTAGGTAGCGTACCTAAAGTTTTATTGAAGCGAAAAGTCATCTAACCAAGCTGAAAAGAAGATGTTTTGAGGCGAATAGCCGTAGCTATTTAACGAAAAGTATTTTCTTTTCAGCTTGGTTAGATGACTTTGCAGCCAATTATAAACTTTAGGGACACTGCCTATCTAAATAGCAAACGAATTATATAGCACTACCTGGAATATGCAAATAGCCTGCTATTCTTAAAATCTAGGTAGTGCAAAAAAACAAGTAGCGTCCCCTCAAGCTTTGATTGAGACGAATAGTCTTAGATATTTAGCGAAAAATATCTTCTTTTCAGGGTGGTTAGATGGCTTTGCAGCCCATGATAACTTTTTGGGATGCTGCTTAATTTCTTATTTCTTTTAACATCAAAAAATACCACTAGGTCAATTGAAATTTTGGTATAAACCTGTACTATGCTTGTTATTTTTTAATGTTAAATCGGTTGCTTCAAACCCTGCTTTATAATGACTCCATATCGAACTACAAGCCATGTAGAGCTGCCTCTAACATTTCTGTTTTTCTTTTCTTGAAAAATAACCACCAAATTGATGTTCACCCAAGGATTCGGTTGGGCCACCAGAGCGAACAGGCCTTGGCGCAAAACGCCCCATGTAGATCATGCGATCGTAAAGTGTGATGGCGCCTGCAACTGCCAAATTGATACAAAATTGGGTTGGTATTTTAATCACGTGATCACAAACAGCCAAACTACTTTCACTTAAGCTACCATTTTCTGGTCCTAGGACGTAAAGCGCGCAGCGTGGGTGGGCAAAGCTTGGAAGTTCGATCGCATCATCTGTTAACTCAACCCCTACCACGCGGCTACCCCGAGGGCGCTCAAGCTGCTGTATCGTTTCGTAATGAAACACAGGAAGATTATTTAGTGTTTTAGAAGTATCAGACCACATGAGTTCATTTTTTTTGAGATGGCTTCCCACTGTAAAAAAATAATTTGCACCAAAAGCATGGGCTGTTCGCATCATGCTGCCTGCATTCATTGCTTTACTGATTCCCTCTATGCCCACAGCAAAATAGCCACGCATGACAATACCCTGAATCTTCTTTTTTTTTCAGAATAGCATGC
>JAUIHA010000083.1 GCA_030432505.1 bacterium
ATTCTTTAAACTCGCCTCTAAAAATGGATTGCCGCTGATAACCTCATTGAAAAGATAGCGCTGTTTCTTCTGACACCCAGGACTATCAAGAAACATAAAATTCATTGATCGATAGAGCATAAAAGGGCTCTTCAAAAGTCGTGTTATAAAATCAATAAGCTTTGGCACATAGTCCTCAATGCATTGAACATCTCCACTCGATAAGCTTGCTCTCAAAGCTAAGAAATCCTTCTGCTCCGCAGGGGTGATTAGTTTTCCACTAAAAGTATTAATGTACTCAAGTATTCTTACAATAATGATAAGCGCTTCTGCTAATACTCTTACATTCTTTTTCTCTTTCACTAAGGCAGCCAAACTTTTGGTAAGCAATAGTGCATGACAATAAGATCCAGGTACTCGACTGTATTCCTTATTATCTTTATCTAATAATTCTGGAAATAGCGATAAATCAGATTCATAGCCCAATTCAGTATGCAATACGACGAACAAGGTCAAACACCCTAGTGCAAGCGCTCGATCGTAATAGTCTTTCTCGTTACCTTCATAGAAAGCCTCCTTTTCTATTTTTTCTCCTTTTACAGCCCTGTTGTTAGGCTCTTCGCACTGCCCCTCTGCTTTTATCTTAGATTGCTGAGCACGGCTTGCAAGAAACTCTCGTATTGGCCCACCAGAAAATAAATTTTGTATATTGCAGCACAAAATTACCACCAATAAAAATCTAAAAATCTTCATTACTAACCCATATAAAATATTTCATACTGAATGCCATTTAAACTTAGCACAAACATCTGTTACACTGAATCCAGCAAAAGTTCCCTATTTAAAGCGAATTCGATACATTATGGCATTTTTTACTACGCTCAAAAACTATACACGAAAGCTCTTCAAGCAACAACTCGATGCTAGCAAGACCGTTATCCTTGGACTCTCTGGGGGACCAGACTCAGTATTTCTATTTCACCTTCTCAAGCAACTACACGATGCAAAAGAAATAAATCTTATCTGCGCACACCTCGACCACGGCTGGCGTGAAACATCATCGCAAGATGCCCTTTTTTGTATTAGACTCTGTCGTGAAAATAACACCCCCATCATCGTACGCCAAGCAAACAACTATCCTTTTAATATAAAACCTAATGGATCACTTGAGGAATTGGGACGTGAGTATCGCCGACATTTTTTCAAAGAAGTACAAAACAAATACCAGGCAAATATCATTGCGCTTGGACATCACTACGATGATCAACAAGAAACTTTTTTCATTCGCTTGCTTCGTGGTAGCACCCTTACTGGGCTAACCGGTATGCAAGAAATTGATGGCAACTACATACGCCCCCTTCTTCATACAACAAAACAAACTATTCTTGATTGGCTAGATGAAAATAAAATCAGCTACCTGCAAGATCCCACAAATAATTCTGGTCAGTTTCTACGAAATAGAATTAGAAATCATTTGATCCCAGCGTTTAAAACATGCGACATACGCTTTGAGACAACCTTTAAAAAAACACTCGCAAATCTTAAAGCAGAACATGAACTTTTAGAAAACATGACCCAGGAATCCTTCAAAAAGGTATTCTCTACTGCATCTTCACACCAGGGCAACCTACAGAAACTACAGATGCTTTCTGAAACTCTTCAAAAAAAAGTTCTTCTCCATTGGCTCATTCAAGAGCACGTTCCCTTTGCAGTCAGCAGTGCCTTTATCAATGAACTGCGTCGCTTTCTTTCTCATGAGCGAGGAGGCGAACACCAACTCAACCAGAATTGGTCCGTAGCTAAAAGAAAAAACTCATTTTGGATTAACAAAAAATAAAATGCTAAAGTGGTGACTTAAAAGCACTGACGTTGGTATACTAAAATCACTGTTGCTGGGGAATAAAAAGGGTCAGGGAAAAGAAGCGTAGTAAGAGATGAAAAGAGAGAAATACACTACTCGTCACGATCAAAAGCGTAAAAAGCAGCGCAAACTTCTTTTGTTTCTGCTTATTTCTGCCATTATCCATCTTTGCCTTCTCGTTATCCTTCTTACCTTCAAGTACAAAATCAATCTCACAGATATGCAAAAAACCCTAGAAAGCATGCCCGTTGTTGAACGCAAAGAGCTCCCCGCGAGCCTAAAACCCAAACTGTCCGAATTTGGTTCATTTGTCTTCTTTGATGAGACTCCACAGCAAGAAATTCCAAAAACAATGCCAACCGAAGAACCGGCATCTGATGAGGAAGATCAAAAACAAGAACAGGTGCAACCTCAAATCATTCAAAAGAAACAAGAAGCGGCACCTGAAAAACCGGTAGAAAAAGTCATAGAAAACAAGCCAGCACCGAAAAAAGAAGTTGTACAACCGAAGCCAACACAAACAACTCAACTTCCTGAAATACAGGAAAAAAAGACCCCGCAAGATGTACAAGAACGGATCAAAGAAATAGAAGAACAACAAAAGCAAATGACTGCACTTGAATCACAGCAAAAAGAACTTTCAACGCAAGACATCTTACAACAAATCCGTAAACCAAAACCTCCTAAACGCAAGAAGCGTAATATTTTGGCAATGACAAAAGGCTATCTTGAAAATCTCAAAGACGAAGGCGAAGATTGGCTTGAACGTAAGGGCGATGATTCTAAGCGACCATCATTTGAAGAACTCAAATATTTGTCATATGAGCAGCGCATCAATTGGCAGCTTCAAGCATCATGGAAACGCAATTTCTCACGCTCTGCGCATTATCATTTAGCTGAAGGCAAAGCGGTTATTGATTTTACCATTGATGCAAACGGAAAACTCTCACACGTGAAACTACTGCAATCAAGTGGCAATCAAGAGCTTGATGATGTCATTCTTAAAAATCTCAAGCTTGCAGCACCATTCCCTCCTCTGCCAAAACATTTTAATAAAAAAGAATACTCAAGCGGCAGAATTATCCATGTGCAAGCAAGCAGGTTTGGCTTTTAAAATCTAATTATTATTTTCTTTTTTTTACCCACTCAGATTTTATATTCTGAAGATGTAGGGATTGTAAAGCACCATTTAAGGGGTAAGGTAATGATAGAAAATCAAAAATTACTTTCATTAATCATACTGCAAACATGCTGTATGCCCCTTTTCGTGCATGCAAATATCGATAAAAACACCTTGTCACTTACATCAACTACAACCTGGAAGGAATTCACACTCAAAGAAAAACACAACACACGGCAAGACAAATGGGTCTGGATTGGCTCTATTACTCTTAAAAGCAACCAAGCAGTGAAACTAGAAGAATTAAAAATTTCCTGGAGAGGGCACAAGATAAACTATTTAAATGCATCACTATTTAACAAAAAAATGAATGAAGAGCTAATCCCAATTGAAAAAAATCTTATCTGTGACGGAGTATGGGACAAAAAGAACCAGCAACTTGTTTTCAATATTAATGAAAAAGTTATTGCAACCAACAACTTCCATCTTGTTCTCAGCTTTCCTAAAAAATACGAACCGCTCTTAAAGCGCGGTCGATTCTATATTTCAAAAAATAAGTCACTTACACTTTCTCCTCTAGAAAAAGTCAAAAAAACAACTCAATAGACATGTTGCTTTAATACTTCAAGGTGGTATTATGATTTGCATACAGTGTAGGCTGTGCAAAAAAAAGGAGAAACCGTGCCAAAAATTGTCATACTTGGGGCAGGACTAACAGGACTTTCAGCGGCATACCATCTTGAACAATCAAACTTTACTGACTACGTTTTATTTGAAAGAGATGAAAAACCAGGCGGCCTCTTGCGTTCATTCAAGCAAGATGGATTTACCTTTGATTACACAGGACATCTTTTACACGTTAACAATGATTATTTTAAAAGACTTCTCATGGACATTATTGGTCTCGACAACTTACTTTATGTTCAAAGAAAGTCTGCCATTTATTCGCACAACACCATTACTGACTACCCTTTTCAAATGAATCTGCATGGGCTTCCAAGTGATGTCATTGCAGAGTGCTTAGAAGGCTATATAAATCGTAAAACTTCTATGCGTTCACCACAGAGTTTTTATCAGTGGGTACTCAAATACTTTGGCAAGGGCATGGGAAAACACTTCTTTTTCCCATACAATTCCAAACTTCTCTCCTACGATGTAAAGAAAGTACATCACTCATGGACGGGACGCTTTGTTCCACAAACAAATTTAAAAGCAATTATTAAAGGTGCTCTTGAATCTGGCGCTCACCAAAACATCGGTTACAACAAATCATTTTATTATCCAAAGCGCAATGGTATAGAATTTCTCATACAAAAACTTGCCGCACAAATCAAAAAACCGATTCATTTTAACCGCCAGGCAGAACACGTTGATCTGAAAAATAAACAGGTCATCTTCTCAGATGGGCATAAAGAATCGTATGATCAACTTATTTCAACAATGCCTCTTGATTATCTTCTTAAAAACCTTAAAGGCTCATCACGCTCTACTCTCCAACAAGCACACAAAAAGCTCTTGTGTAGCTCTGTTGTCAATTTTAATCTTGGCTTTAATGTCAAAGATATTTCTGAGAAAACATGGCTTTATTTCCCTGAAAAAAAATATCCTTTTTATCGCGTTGGATTCTGGAATAATATTTGTCCGGACTCAGTTAAAAAGGGATGTAGTGCCATTTATGGAGAATTTTCACATCTTGCGGGAACTAGAACACGTAAACAAATTGAAAGTATTACTGCAACCTCAATAAAAGAGGTCTTAAAACTCCTTAAGCTTGATACATCGAATGTTGTTACACAAAAAATGTTATATCTCAAACATGCATACGTTGTGTACGATCTCTGGCGTGAGAAAAACATTAACAAATTACTTAATCGCCTTAA
>JAUIHA010000084.1 GCA_030432505.1 bacterium
AGCGTTAATTTGATACATCATATCTTGCAACTGATGTGCAAAAATATCGATTTTATTCGCCATGAAAATGATTTCTTGAGGAGAGAACGATTCAGGCTCAAGCGTCATATTACTCAGTGATGGGTTGATATCATTTATTTGTGTTAAAAGCTCGTTGATCGATGAGTACGCTTGATTTCCCTTCCAACTTCGCCAAGGCTTCGACGGACACGTAAGAATGTCTGGAATGTAAAATGTTGCGTAGGCAGTAATAAAAACAACGATAGCTACTTTTTTAAGCATAAGTCCCTTCCCCCTTGAACTGATACATTTCGGCGTTATCCTTATTCAATGATATCATTAATATTCGCTTGAAAACAATAGAAAACGGCCTTAGGTCGTGAAGGACTCGCATGAATGAAATCTATTATGCAACGGGGAATACCAGTAAATTTAACGAAGTAAAAGATGTTTTTAATCAGTTTTGCCCAAGTATTACCCTTAAGCAATGCGCAATTGATATTCTTGAGCCGCAAATGCTTGATCAACGTGAAGTTGCCATTTACAAAGCACGACAAGCGTTTAAGGAAATTCAAAAGCCGCTTTTGGTTGATGATGCTGGCATGTTTTTCAAAAGTTATCCGCTGTTTCCTGGTGTACTGACAAAGCCAATTATCAAAGCAATTGGCTGGGATGGCATTTTGCGGTTTGCACAAGATGATACGAGCGTATTTCATGCTATGCATTTGGTATATATTGAAAATGATACAACGATGCAGGTTTTTTATGTTGAGTGTCCCGGCAAGCTAATTCGTCCTGCCTCTCTTGATGCACCAAAAGGTCTGCGTGGGTATGCGTACTTTGTTCCGGAAGGAAGTGACAAAACGTATGCACAGATGTACGGAACACCTGAGATGGAAAAATTCTCATACCGACTCAACGTGTTAAAACAGTTTGCACAGTGGTATGAAAACGATAGGAAATAGCCGTGAGCAAAGAATTATACTACGTTACCGGTAACGATGGGAAGTTTAAAGAAGTTAAAGATTTCCTTGAACGTTATAACCCAGAAATAACGCTAAAACAGTATCATGTTGATTTGGTTGAACACCAGACATTTGATCAACGCGCTATTGCTCTGAGCAAAGCGAAGCAGGGGTGGGATTTGTTACAAAAGCCGCTGCTGGTTGATGATGCTGGAATTTACTTTGAAAAGTATAATAATTTTCCTGGTGTATTTACTAAGTTTATTTATCATGGCATTGGTTTTGAAGGTTTATTAAAATTAACAGAAGAAGATTCCCGTGCGTATTTTCTACTTTATTTAGTGTACATTGATGGACCAAAGTCGTATGAGGTATTTGAGGGTAAGTGCCAAGGGAAGATTACGTGGGAACAGAATGGAGCCACAGCGCATCCAAAATTGCCGTATGACGAAATTTTTCTGCCGGATGGCAGTGCTAAGACATATGCCCAGCTCCGTGGGTCTCAAGAAATGGATGAGTATGCGTATCGCCTGAAGGCGTTGCGTAAGTTTTTGAAATGGTTTAAGGATGAGAGATAAACTCTCATCCTTAATTTTTTACTGCCAAAAGTTAAACCAGCTTGTTGTGTTGTTTGCAACTGTTGCAGCAGTAGTTGTAGTGGCATTTGCCATTGTTGCATTGTATACCTGCATGCCGTAGTCTTTAATTGTTTCTGGGTGATTCAGAGCTACATAGAGTGTTGCAGCTGTTGTTCCGCCAATGAGGAATGTATACCAAAGTGTTGTTTTACAACATGAACCACATTTACTTAAGCATGATCTTTGCTTAACTTTCTTTTTTTCTGTGAAAATTAATTGTGCAATTTCTTTGCAAAAGTCAGCTTTAGCTTGAGCTTTTGCTTGATCGCACTCAACGTTAATTTTTGCAATTTGACGGTAGTATTTTGTTGCAATGTCTTCTAATTTTGCAACAACGTTAGGATCCTCAAGAATCAACTTAAGATCACCTGTATTGATATTGTTTTGCTCTAATGTCTTGAGAAGCTGCTCTTTTTTGGATGAATGACTAGTTTCGGTTTTTACCGTTGTTTTGGTTGTTTGCATTGCATGTGCATTACTAGCAACAAAACCAAGTGCTGCAATTAAGAGCAGTTGTTTTATAAATTTCATAATAACCCCCATTATTTTTTTAATTTTGTCTAAGATTAAGCAAGCCCCGCATGGAGCGGGGCTTTTAACTTTGCTTTTTTATTCACCAGAAACTAGTTTTACACCGAAAAAAGTCTTTACTGTATTCCAGATACCGCCAGTTTCTTCTACAGGCTTGTTTTCCTGTTGAGTAGAACTTTGATTTCCTTGTTGTTTTTGAACTTTGTTACGAAGTTTTTCTAATTTCGCTAAATTTTTAGCTTTTTCTTTTCTAGCTCTTTCTTTAGCTCTTTCCTTAGCCTTTCTAGCTTTTTCTTTTCTCGCTTTTTCTTGAGCTAATCTTCTGCGTTCTGCACGGTTTTTAATGTCGTGAAGTCTGATTGCTTCAATTTTTCCTGAATTATCAAAGCTTGAAAAATCAAAATTTTGTGTATTCGCTGTTCTAACGTAATTATAACAAGCTGGTCTGTAATCTTGAAGAGTTACTGGGCAGAGCTCAGTACCTTTTGTTTGAACAGAATTATTGTTAATAATGTATTTTCCACCTTGATAGGCACTAACAAATAAAGCTGCACCAGCGAGTAACAATAATGCCTTTTTCGCATAACTGCTTTTTTCGCCACTAACTTGTTTAACAGCTTCTTCTTTTGTAACTTTGCCTTCAGCATAATCTTTTAGAAGTCCAGCATTAATTATAGGTGAAAATGCTACTTGCATCGCAAGTAAAAAAGTAATAATACGTTTCATAATATAACCTCCGTAAAATTAAATATAACCTCTCATTTCCTATTCTATGACTCTTTAATTTCTCATAGAATACTATTTCATAATACACCAATTTTTAACACCCCGCAAGGGGTATTTAAATGATTATTTGTAATTTTGTCTGATATGCCTTCCTAGTCGTCATATTCGGCTGTTTCTTTGAGGATTTGATCTATTTTCACCAGCAGGCGCTTCCTTTGCTTATGCCTAATTTGGGGGCTTGCTCGAGCCATACTCAGACTGGAGTACGCGACGCTTTTACGTGCCTTTTTAAGGATATCGGTTACTCGATTAATAGGGAGTGTTTCAATAGCCTGAACCATATTTGGGACTCTCATAGCCGCGGGATTACTTGTCCTTGTTGGAAGAGCTTGTTGGTGATTTTCTTGTATGTGTTTTTCAACACGAAACATCTTAACGAGTGTCTTTTTTGCTGCAGTTCTGAGCTTATCTTCAGTGGTCGCAATGTCTCCTGTAGGACGAGGGAACTGTTCGCTTCCGCGTGTAATTGTTTGGTCGGTGCTATCTTGGTAATCTTCAGTAAATTCAGCTAATTTTTTATTGAGCTGTATGACTTCTTGTTGTAAGTCTTTCTGCTCACCCCAGTCTTTTAAACTCCTTTCAAGTGCGTCGTTAAACTTATCTGGGCACGATTTCATACAAGGTATTGAGCTGTAGCCCATTGAGTGGCACTGGTCTATACAGGTAAGGGCTTGATCACTGGGTTGATCATTACAGCTTTCGATGCACTGATTAATTTTTGTACTGAATTCATCAGAGCATCTTTGAACGCAGGATTCATGTTTTTGTTTTGCCTCTTCTGTATAGTTAGGAAATTCTACTTCTATTCCTTCAGCATCGTTCATATCTTCTTCAAAATCTTTTTGTATGCTTACCTGGGTTTTTTTATCGAATTGTATATTCGCATGGTTAATAGATGGATGTGGTCTATATCTAGTTACAGTATTTGTTACTTTACTAGGCTCTTGTGGGTAGGTACCGACAAGTCCGACAACAGTTAAGCCAAGGATTGTCCATTTAAGAGTACTTCCAATATAACCAGCGTACTTGTAAAATGTTTTACGTCGCTCAATAGCTTCATAACTGTATCCAGCTTTATATTTTTTGAGTTCCCAACGTTCATCTCTGCTGATCTTTTTAGCGCTCCGTTTCTTTAGAAGTTCATTGTAACGATTTTTGCTCTTTATCTCTGATTCAGTAAGTTGTGATCCTGGATCTTGCTGTACTCCAGGCTCAAGGCCAGTACTTCCAGCAAAGACTGGAGAAAAAGCAATTTGTAATGCGAGAAAGAAACTAATTATTTTTTTCATAGCGATAACCTCCGTAAATTATAATTTCTATTAGTCATACTATTTAGATTGTGCACACTATATGAATTATTGTCAAGAGGATTCTTCTTTTTATTGGGTGATTTGTCTTTGTTTTCTCTGGAAGTTATAATCTGCAAGAGGAAAAATTAGTAGAAACGGATGGGAAGCGAATATATGAGTAAAGGGGCAAAGAGATCCCTGGTTGGCCATCGGTGGGGGAAAATCCGCCTTATTTTTGGTGGTTTTGTCCTTGCTGTAAGTATCATTATGGGGCGGCTTTTTTATTTACAGATTTATCAGGAATCACTCTTTAAGGACCTTGGAGAAAAAAACTTTATTCGAACTAGAGTTGTTTTGCCATTGCGAGGGTCATTTTTTGATTGCAATGGCGTCCTGCTTGCGGCAAACAAACCAATTTATGATGTGTACTGGCAGGGCAGTGGGCGTTATTTTGCTTCGCAGGCATCACCAGAGGTCTTACAACAACTCAGTGATTTACTAGATGTTGATCTGTGTGACGTTGCAAAGTGGCGCTCGATATCACGCGCAGATAGGTACGGTAAGCGATTTTTGTTAAAGGAAAACGTGAGCTTTGAAACGCTATG
>JAUIHA010000085.1 GCA_030432505.1 bacterium
GGAGTGCATCAACAACACGAATAAGTTCGCTGATATTTCTACCAAGTGGCAAGTTGTTAACAGAAGCATGTTGTACAACGTTGTCTTTATCAATTAAGAAAGCACCACGGAGTGCAACGCCAGCTTCTTCATTAAGTACGCCGTAATCACGTGCAATTGATTTGTTGATGTCTGAAAGAAGTGGGTAGTTAACGCCTTCAATACCACCTTTAGCTTTTGGTGTTTGCAACCAAGCCAAGTGACTGAATGGTGAATCAATAGAAACACCTAGAACTTCTACGTTACGCTTTTTGAATTCTTCAAGGTTTTCTTGAAGGGCGTGAAGTTCTGTTGGGCAAACGAAGGTAAAGTCGAGCGGATAGAAAAACAAGAATTTGTACTTGTCTTGAAAGTCTTCAAGAGATACTGCTTTAACTTGATTGTTAATAACCGCTTCACATTTGAATGCCGGTGCTTTTTTTCCGATGGTAATCATTGAGATGAAACTCCTTTGATTAAAAATGTAACAAACACTTTTCCTCATGTGGATTGTAGTATAAAATGTTTTTACCATTCTGACGAATAAATGTTTAAAAAACTGCCTATACATAAGGAAATTTTACATGTTGTATGATGTTGCCATTATCGGTTCTGGTCCTGCTGGTCTTACTGCTGGAATTTATTCCTCTCGTGGAAAAATGAAAACAATTATTTTTGAAGGTGACCAACCGGGTGGGCAACTGACAACAACCACTGGCGTTGAAAACTGGCCGGGAGATGTTTCAGTTATGGGTCCAGATCTTATGGAAAGAATGCGTGAACATGCACAAAAATATGGTGCAGAGCTTGTACACAAGACGATTATAAAAACAGATTTTTCAAAAACACCATTCCGTTTAGAAACGCAAGGTGGTGAAGTTATTGAAGCAAAATCAGTTATTGTTGCGACCGGTGCAAAAAGTAAACGTCTTGGTTGCCCTGGCGAAGCGGAATATTTCTCTAAAGGTGTTTCAACGTGTGCAACGTGTGACGCGCCATTTTACCAAGATCGAGAAGTTGTAATTATTGGTGGTGGTGACACAGCAATGACAGAAGCTGAACACTTGAGCAAGTTTGCAAAAAAAATTACCGTGATTCAGATTACAGATTCTCTGACCGGTAAAGACCCTATTAAATTTAGAGTACAAGAAGATCCTAAGGTTGATTTTATGTTCAACTCTACCGTCAAAGAAATTAAAGGTGATGGTAACCAAGTAACTAGCGTAGTGGTTGAAAATGTAGAAACCAAAGAGGTAACTGAGTTGCCAACGCAGGGTGTGTTTCTTGCTATTGGTTATCAACCAAATACTAATTTTTTGAAAGATCAAATTGAACTTGATAACTATGGATATGTTGTATTGCGTGATCACACTAAAACAAGTATTGATGGTGTGTTCTGCGCGGGTGATGCAGCAGACTTTAAATACCGCCAGGCAATTACCTCTGCTGGTGAAGGGTGTAAAGCTGCGCTTGATGCACAAGCATATTTGGTGCAACAGGAAATGAAAGAAAGTTAAGAAATAAACTTTTTTAAGAGATTTAAGCTGCTTTGAAAAATCAAAGCAGCTTTTTTTATTTTTTGGTTAACTGAAAAATGATGAACTTTTCTGAGGAACCATCAGGAAGAGTCATTGTCTGCGTATCGTAATCATATACTAACTTATCAATAGAAGGTAAGTAAAGACAGCCGTAACTATACGATTCGTAATAAGAGAACAATTCATTTGTTTCTTTGTCGCTTAGATTTTCTAAAATATTAGCCTGTTTTGCTGGCAAATTGAGTTTTTGATATCCAATATAGCGATTGAATAATATTTTCATATCTCTCCAATCGCTGATTCTTCCCATAGTTTTGAGTTTTCCTTTTCTGCAATCTACAAGATATTTCTGAAAGCTACGGTCATGTGGATCTTTTCTATTCCAATAAATTCTAAACGGTATGAGTTCGCCTTGGAATTCTTGTTCCCAACCTGCACAAATTTTATTCCATTTAGTTTGGATTTCCTCTATTCCTGCATAACTAGTTGTTGCTTGCATTGAGAGTAGAGCGAGTGCTGCGAGCATGATGTATTTTTTCATTAATGTTCTCCTATCATTTAATATATTTACCAGGAAGAGTTGAGATGATGTGGCTTTCTACATCTTCTCTGCGATTTTCATAAAGATATTTTACTAATCGATTTCTGTGCCTTGCCAACCAATATCTATTAAACAAAATATTGTTTCCGGTTTGATCAGACAGACTAAGACATGCTGATTGGTTTTTTAAATGATCCTCAAAGGATCTTATTCCAGGGAGATTGCACATTGCTTCATAGAGATATTGAGGATTAATTTGTTTCCCATACTTTTGAAGAATGGACATTGCTTGATTTGTACCAGACCACCCTTTTTTGGCTGCTGCGACTAGGGCTTTGCCAGCTGTCTTTTGGATGTTCATAATTTATTTCTTCTTGTTGTGCTGTTTGCATTGGTGATGCTGATGAGAAAATAGCAATAAGGGGAAATAATATAATGGTAGATTTTTTCACAAGATCTCTCCTAATTTTGATTCTTGAAGATTATGTTTAGGAGTTATCATACCTGAAGGTTCGTGTAGCACAAGCGTCTTATGTTTGAGTAGTCAAAAGCACTTTTTACTTTAACATTGCGCTTATCCAATGGGGCTAAAATATTTTTTTGGGGTATTTTTTATTATATAGCCGTTTGCCTCTGGTTCAAAGCTATTACGGAACTCAGTGATAGCTTCGCTGTTTTTTTTATTAAGTTTAGTTAATTTTTTCCAATATTCATCTAGTACAACTTGGGTTTTTATAAAGTTTAGGCATGGTGCGTTATAGTTTCTCTTTAAAAAATCTTCGAATGTAAGAGGCTTTTTTAGACCATTGAGTAGCTTTCCGTACAAGTGAATTGTTTTTGGTGTAAAGTTATATTCTATTCTCGCGGGTGATGCTTGTGAGAATGCAAAGATAGAAAAAAGAACGCAAAGAATGAATTTAATTTTCATGATTTATCTCATTTCAATAGCTTGCGTCAACTCTTGTACCACTTGGTCAATTGGTTTATCAACCATAATGCCGCTGGCATGTTTGTGCCCACCACCACCAAATTGTTTGGCAAGCGCATTTACATCAGCTTTTTTTGAACGAAGCGAAACTTTTGTTTTGCCATCTTTAGTTTCATAAAAAAGAATGCTGATATCAATTTCTGAAATTTGTGCCAAAAAGTTTATAAAGCCGGCAAGTGATCCTGGTTCAAGGTTGCGTTTTTGTAAGTCTTCTTGTCGAATTACGCTCCATGCAGCTTTACCATTTTGAGCAAGAGCAATGTTGCTCATCATGCTGCCCCAGAGTTCAATAATCTTTGGGTTTTTGTTTTGAAAGAGCTCTGCTTGAAGTTGGGCCATGTTCGCTCCGCGGTCCATCAGGTCTGCAGCAACTTTAAGTGTACTCGAGTACGTAGAAAGTGTATTGAAGCTTTGGCTATCAAAAAGTATGCCATACAGAATGGCTTCAGAGATTGCCAGGTCAAAATTATCTGCATCCCATCCTTTAATAAGATGGTACACCTGTTCACAGGTGCTCGAGACATTAGTTGTTATAAAGTTAAGTGTTCCCGTAATGCTGTTGCTAACGTGGTGATCAATATTGATGCTTGGAATACTTTTGAACGCTTCAGGGTAATACAGGCGTTCATAGTTTGCTGTATCACACATAATGATAAGGTCAGGTGTTTGCTCATGGGTGTTAACCAGGACTTTTTCAGCTTGGCGCTTAATTGGTGTTTCAAGCTCACTTGGGTATACCGCTTCTACCTGTTTGCCATGTTTGCGCAGTAAGATATCAAGAGCTGCACAGGCAGATACGCCATCACCATCAGGTTTGTAATGGGTAAGCAGGGTGATTTTTTCAGCCTGCTGTATCAGGTTCCAACTCTTTTGGAGTTCTTCTTGAGAGTAAATGTTAGCGATTGAAGGGTGATCCATAGTGTTTTTCCAATTCTTCTAGCGGATAAGCACCTTCGCGAATAACACGAATTCCCTTATCCAAATCAGAGCAATCGATAATGGTTGATGGTTGCTCCGGTTTTTTATCATAATCTTCATCTATAATAAGGTAGGCAATTTTTTCTAAAATATCATCAGGAATTTCTTCTATAGTTTTTGCCGGCGGCTGAGAGCTTTTGTTGGCGCTTGTTGAAAAGAGCCCCGGAAATGGTTTCAGGATAGAGAGAAGCCCTTGATGTTTTGGGATTCTGATAGCAATGGTTCCCTGAGGAGAGGTCAGGAATTTTGGTGTATCAGTTTTGGCCTTAAAAATAATGGTAACCGGACCTGGCCAGATCTGTTTAATCATATTCCAGATATTTTCTTCTAACTTTTCTATTTGTATGAAATGATTGAGTTTCTCTGGTGTATCAGTGATTATCAGGTAAGGCTTATTAGAGCGGCCTTCTTTAAGGGTATTAAGCTCATGAAAGCATTCCTCTGTAAGAGAAGCTAAAAAACCAAGTATAGTGTCGGTTGAGCTGATTGAGACGCGGTTTTCAGAGATTGATTTCTGTAAAAGTGCTACAGAAGCGGCGTTTGCCCAAAATAAAGGTGTTTTTTTTATTTTTTTCATCATTTTGTCAATAAAAAGTCTAAAAGTTCACTAATAAATATGTGTTTGACAATTTCTTGTTTCTGATCTATGATAAAGACAGTTTAATAATTTTAAACTGAAATATATATTTGGTATAAAGATATATAGAATAA
>JAUIHA010000086.1 GCA_030432505.1 bacterium
CGAAAAGAAAATGAAAGATGCTAAGGAAAAAATAGAACAACAAGGAGAAGCACTTCACAAGCTTAATAATCAACTTAAAGCACTTGAAAAGAGCCCAAGCACTCTTCAAGCAATCATTGATACTGTTAATAAAAAAGTTGAAGATGCACAGGACAAGCTCATAACACTTGAAACAGAGCTTAAGCAGCTTACTCAAGAAAATAGCCTTGGATTACTGATCAATGC
Source organism: bacterium (assembly GCA_030432505.1). Lineage (GTDB taxonomy): Bacteria > Babelota > Babeliae > Babelales > RVW-14 > JAUIHA01. Next base: position 226 of record JAUIHA010000086.1, read on the forward strand.
TTTGATTAACAATAACCCTGAGATCAATCAGATGATTAAAGATCTTGCAACAAATGAAGCATTTACAGACATCCGAGATGAGTTTATTACAACATTTGAGTTTATTAGCACGCACTATCCACTCATCCAGAAAAACAAAAAGATCGTTGATCATATGATAGAACATCTCAAAAAGAGCGTTTCAATCTCAGTTTAAAGCACTATAGATTATTGGGGGCATCATAATGACATATAAAAAATACGCATTAAACATCATACTACTCATTGGTATTTTCAGCTTCTCGGCTTATGCACAACAAGAAAGCAAACAAGAATTACAACAACAATACCTTGAGCTTATCGAGTTAATCAACAAGGAAAAAATAAATGGTGCCCTCACTATAGACATCGATGAATTACAAGAACAAGCCGACGACTTGCTTGAACAAATTACAAATTTTGCTGAAGAAAGTGATGAAGTATCACTCACGTATGTACACAAAGAATTTGAATCATTTAAAAACATCATCAACAACGTAGAAATACTTCTGAGTAAGAGAGAGCTTTCAAAGAAAACACAATTATTTAGCTACATCGAAAATAAGCTCAAAAGCATCAAGAAAGAAACTGATTCAACCATCAAAGCTCGCCGCATCACTCTCTTTCATCACTTCTTCACAAAACATATGATCATTCACGGAAAGCTTTTCCTTCTTACTGGCTACGCATTAACACCAGCAAGTGAATTTCCCGTTTCTATCAATGGCGCTCACTACCATGCAATTGTGTGGCAATCAGCAAAAAAACTATTTAATGATCTGCAAGTTTCATGGGTAAAATCAGGCATCAATCAATTAACAGCAGAAACAAGTGAAACACTGAACCAGAAAGCAACTGATCTCATTTTGCATTATCTACCAAGTGATATTAAAGCTCAAATAATCAAAAAATCTGGGTGGTTCGGTAATAAAAATATCACGCTACAGCAAAGACTTCTCTCATACAATTTGTATAAACACCATACAAAGCTGCATGAAGCACTTGTTAAGGTTATCTTCATATTCATTTCTTCAGACCTTGAAAACCTGCAAAAGCCGGTGCAAAAAAAGACGCTTACACTTGCCTTGGACAACATACTTCAAACAGTTGAGGAAAAGAAGGAAGAACTCATTAAGCAAAAGCTCACACAGAAAACTGCAAGCACACATGATGAAGCTGAGATTCTTTTTGATATCATAACAGAGAAAGTAACGATCCTTAAAGCTCAACTCGACAAGAAAGCTGCTAAAAAAAAAGATCAGCTCAACAAGGTTATTGAACATAAAGAAGACCTCACCACGTTCTTCTATAATTTCAACAATAAAAGCTTACAAAGCAAAGAGATGTTAGCCCTCTTCAACCGCTTTACTGCTCTTATTGATACGTATGAAGAAGCAGCTGGAGATGTACAAAATCTGCCACGCAACTTTAGCAGTACACTACGCAGCCTAGCAATAGATCTTAAACACCTTAAGCCGGGTATTGTTGCTTCTCTTGGCAACGCTATCAAAAAAGCTTTTGCTGGATGTTGCTGTTGTTTTATCAACCCAAATAAAATATATAATTCAACAAAACTTTGTTTCCTTATCGACTCTATGATCGAAACTCTTGGGACTATTGACCCAAACATTAAATCGAAAAGTTTTGTTAACAAAATCTTAAACAAAGTTGAACCTGATCAAGCAGGGTTTTGGGGCAAGATACTTAACAATCAGCAGGTTATTGATATGATGGTACATCTAACCAGTAGAATCTCAGGCTTGCCGACAACAACAACAAAGGGAGCCGTAAAAACAGAAGAATAAGGACCAATGATTTATCATTTAGCCCAGATCTTACAGAAATATTATGGTTTTTTTAATGTATTCAACTATGTAAGTGTGCGGGCTATCTGCGCCTTTCTGTCCTCAGTTCTTCTTTCATTTTTATTCGGACGATGGTTTATCAAACATTCTGAAAAAAACTTTCGCTCAAAGGCCCGTGAGTGGACACCAAAAAACCACCAACTCAAAAATAATACCCCAACTATGGGTGGCCTTTTCATTATCCTCATTGTGCTTGCAACAAGCCTTTCGTGGAATAATCTTTCATCAATTAATGTTTGGATTCTGCTGAGTAGCATTGTTGGCTTTGGCTGCATTGGTTTTTTTGATGACCTGCTAAAAATCAAAAAGGATAAAGGCATCTCGGCCCGCCGAAAATTCTTACTCCAGCTTCTTGTAGCCTTTTGTGTTGTCATGGCCTGGTATTTTTTGGCCCAACCAGATACACGCCTGTGTATCCCATTCTTTAAAAATTTCATGCCACAACTTTCGTGGCTGCTCATTCCATGGGCAATGCTCACCATCATTGGAACCAGCAACGCCGTAAACTTAACGGATGGTCTTGATGGTCTTGCTGCAGGATCGCTCATTTTTAATTTCTCAACCTTTTCACTCATTGCCTACCTTGCAGGAAATGCACAAATCTCAAAATATCTATACATCCCCTATGCTGGAAGCGCAGAAATCAGTATCATTGGTGCAGCACTGGTTGGTTCACTGCTTGGCTTTTTGTGGTACAATACGCACCCTGCTGAAATCTTTATGGGTGACGTTGGCTCACTCGCGCTTGGAGCAGGCCTTGCTATGCTGGGACTTATGGCTCGCCAAGAGCTTTTACTCATCATCAGCGGTGGAATTTTTGCCATTGAAACGCTTTCCGTTATCATCCAAATATTTTCGTACAAGGTCAGAAAGCGCAAGTTTTTCCGTATGGCACCTATCCATCATCACTTTGAGCTTCTGGGCTGGAAAGAAACCAAAATCACCATACGGTTTTGGATCATTTCTATCATTTTGTGCGTCCTTGCTCTTTTGACCCTGAAAATCAGATAGTATCCAATATTAAGCTCCATTTTCTCCTGGTAAAAAGCAGAAATCATGCTAGTCTGTACAACTAGAATACTAGTTGTACCCTTGAAGAAATCATTGGTATACCGACAAAAAACCGGGATAAAGTCATGGCTCAGTTAAAAGAAAAAATTGATACAATAAAAAAAGCATTCCAGGAAGCACTTTCAAAGGTGCAAACCCTTGCAGAATTAGACCAACTTCGTACCACCTATGTTGGGAAAAAAGGTCTTATTCCTGCCCTCATGAAAGAGCTCAAAGATCTCTCGGTTGATGATAAAAAGGTATTTGGTCCGCTTATCAATACGCTCAAAGCTGAAACACAAACTATTCTCGATGATGCAAAGCAAACCATTATCAATAAGCAGGCTGAATCAAAAATTAAAAAACAAGAACACTTTGATATCACTGCATACAAAACCAATGTTGAGCAAGGGCACCAACACCCCTACTCCCAAATTACTGAAGAAATTGAAGATATCTTTCTTTCAATGGGATATGAAATTCTTGATGGTCCTGAACTTGAAACAGATTTTCACAACTTTACTGCGCTCAACATTCCAGAAGATCATCCCGCACGTGATATGTACGACACCTTCTGGACCGATAGACTTAACATGCTTTTACGTACACATACGTCACCGGTTCAAATTCGAGCAATGAAAGAAAAAAAACTTCCTATTGCAGCAGTTGTACCAGGAAGAGTATTTCGTCATGAGGCAACTGATGCTTCACACGATTTCATGTTTTTACAATGTGAAGGTTTTTACATCGATAAAAACGTAAATCTTTCACATCTTTTTGCCACTGCACAAACCTTTTTGAAAACACTTTTTAAAAAAGAAAAACTCGATATTCGAATTCGCCCTGGCTTCTTCCCATTTGTTGAACCAGGCATAGAAATTGATATGCGTTGTCCATTCTGTCAAGATGGCTGCTCTGTTTGCAAAAAAACCACCTGGATGGAGATTTTTCCTGGTGGCTTAATTCATCCTAATGTTCTTACAGCCTGTGGTATTGATCCCAATGAATACTCCGGGTTTGCTTTTGGTTTTGGATTATCGCGCCTTGCAATGTTGAAGTATGGCATTCGTGATATCCGACACTTTTATAGTGGAAAGTTAAAATTCTTGGAGCAATTTTAAAACCTGCTCCCCTTAATTGTAGTAAAAAGGAGAGAGAGATAATGAAGATAACAAAAGCAATAATCCCAGCTGGTGGACTGGGTACGCGTTTTCTTCCTGCAACAAAGACAACGCCTAAAGAAATGCTGCCAATACTTGATAAGCCAGCAATTCAGTACATTGTTGAAGAGGGGGTAAAATCGGGGATAGAAAATTTTATCGTTATCACAGGAAAAAATAAAAACACCATTGAAGATCACTTTGATACGTGTCCAGAACTTACACAGTTTTTGAAAAAGAAAAACAAGGAACATCTTGTCGAAAATATTTCAAAAATAGTAAGTGCAGCAAACTTCGTTTACATTCGCCAAAAAGAACCGCTTGGTCTTGGGCATGCAATTTGGTCTGCAAAACATGTTGTTGGCAAAGAGCATATCGCCGTGTTTCTTCCTGACGATATCATTGATGGCATCACACCTGCAATGGCGCAACTTATGAAAGTTGCAATGCAAGA
>JAUIHA010000087.1 GCA_030432505.1 bacterium
CTCAACACCACTTACACCACAAAAAACTGCAACAGCACCATCAAGAACACGAAGAGAACGCTCTACCTCAACGGTAAAGTCAACGTGACCTGGAGTATCGATGATGTTGATTTGATGGTCTTTCCAGAAACAGGTAGTTGCCGCAGACGTAATGGTAATACCGCGTTCACGTTCTTGCTCCATCCAGTCCATAACCGCTTCACCTTCGTGAACCTCACCAATCTTGTGAGAAACGCCGGTGTAATACAGAATACGTTCGGTAGTCGTTGTTTTTCCGGCATCAATGTGTGCCATAATACCGATATTTCTATATTTCTCTAATTTTTTATTAGCCATCTTATTTGCCCTAACGATTACCAAGCATAGTGAGAGAATGCTCTGTTAGCTTCAGCCATACGATGAACATCCATTCTCTTCTTCACCGCGCTACCATTTCCTTCAACCGCGTCAAGCATTTCACTTGCGAGTCTTTTACCCATTGTCTTATCGGAACGCTTTGAAGCTGAGTCGATGAGCCAACGCATTGCGAGAGCCAATGCTCTATTTGAGCGAACTTCAACTGGAACCTGGTAAACACCACCACCAACACGTCTTGATTTTACTTCAACGTAAGGCTTGATTGCTCCGATTGCTTTTTCAAACAAAGCGTATCCTTTTTTCTCATCACCATCAGTTTTCTTGATGATCACATCAAACGCTTCGTAAACGATAGCTCGAGCTAGGTTCTTTTTACCTCGCTCCATAATCATATTAGTAAGTTTCTGCACCAAGTGAGATTGAAAACGAGGATCTACACCAATATCTCTTACGAGGTTGACTGATTTACGTCTTGGCATTATTTACCGCCTTTCTTACGTTTCGCACCGTATAGTGAACGGCTTTGATTTCTCGCTGCAACACCTGCAGTATCAAGCGCACCACGAACAATATGGTAACGCACACCTGGTAAATCTTTTACTCTTCCACCACGTACGAGAACCACAGAGTGTTCTTGCAAGTTGTGACCTTCACCAGGGATATAAGCTGTTACTTCTTTACCCGTAGTTAATTTAACACGCGCTACCTTACGCAAAGCGGAGTTCGGCTTTTTTGGCGTTTGTGTATAAACACGAACACAGACACCTCTTCTTTGCGGGCAACTGTTGAGCGCAGGTGATTTAGTTTTCTCTTTAATCTTTTTGCGCTTACAACGAACTAGTTGATTTATCGTTGGCATATCTGGCAATCCTAACCTAAGAAATTAGTAAGTCGTTACCTTTTTAACATTCACATCTAAAATTCAAAATTTTCAACCGTTCTCTGCTGCATACAGTCATACGTAAGGGCAATTCACCTACGTATACCACCCTACGGATGGGTAGATTTCCCTGCTTAGCCCCTCTGTGAAGTCTACAAAACATGTCTGGTTTAAGACCCTGATAGAGAAAAAAGCTCGCCATGCAGATAATAAGTCTAGTAATAATTTTATATTTTTCTCTAATTATTTCAAGTAAAAAATATCTCAAACACAATGTTTACAGCGATTTTTCCATAATAATGCCCCAATCATTGCTTTAAAGCTGTCTAATTGTATAAAAATGAAGAAAGTTGTAGTTTTTTTTACCAAAATCTGCAATCATTGAAACATCATTATATGGTTCTATACCTCATTAATCATCCCGATAAAAAGGATTAAATCATGTCTTTGAATGATCTATTCATATTCTTTAATGCTAAATTCCTTCCACTTATTTTCTCGATAATCGGATTTGGACTCCTTATTGTGGTCCATGAAATGGGGCATTTCCTCTTCTGTAAGGCATTTGGCATCCACACGCCAACCTTTTCTATCGGATTTGGACCAAAGCTCATTGAAAAAAAAATCGGCGATACCAATTTGAGAATCGCACAAATACCACTTGGCGGCTATGTAGAAATTGCCGGCCTTGCTGAAGTTGGCCAAGGCGATCAAGAACACGCGAAAGCTGAAGGATACAGCTCCTTTAGTGGTAAACCATTCTGGCAAAAATTCCTCGTTTTAATGGGTGGTATTATTTTTAACATCATGTTTGCCTATGCAGCATTCTCAGCAATGTTCATGATCGGTGAAACAGGCAAGCGCCAAGCCATCAGCATTGCCCACGTCGTTAAAGATTCTCCAGCAGCTCAAGCTGGCTTAAAAGAACAAGACATCATCACACAAATAAACGGCAAAGTTCTTACACCAACCGCAGAAAAACCACTTACCGAAAAACTCAACTTCTTCTTCAAGTATCTTGAAGAAAACCCAACAGAACGCGTCAAAGTCATTGTCGAACGCGACAACGAAGAGATGGAGTTTTATGTTACTCCCAAAGCACAAGAGATTAATGGAAAACAAGTTGGTATCATAGGGGTAGTTCCTTCTATTCCAATGCCTCGTTACTCAATTATCCAATCAATCAAAATGGGCTTCACAAAAACTAATGAATGGATTAAACGAATCGCTCTCAGCCTAAAAAACCTCTTTAGTAAACGCAGCTTAGAAGGAGCTGGTGGCCCAGTTATGATTCTTGCTCAAGGATTCAAGTTTGCCCAAGGCGGTATTGTAAGATTACTCTTGTTCCTTGCAATCATGAGCATTAATCTTGCTCTTTTCAATCTGCTTCCACTTGGAATCACTGACGGTGGACAACTTGTATTCGCTATGATTGAGTCAATCATTGGACGTCCAACACCTGATAGTATCAGAATGATTGTCAACGTAATATCACTTGCACTATTCATCTTCCTTGCTGTGTACCTCACGTACAAGGATGTTGTAAGTTTGTTTGGAACAACATTCAAAAATATTTATGAAAAAGTTCTTTTATTGCTTGGAAGATAATTAAATTATCTTCCAAAGCTCTGGATATTTTAGTGAGTGGTCAACCACTAAACGATTGAAACTGTGACCAGTGTTTCGAGCTTTAACAGACCCAACAAGCTGATACTCCAAAAGTCCTAAATCTCCAATTAAATCAAGTACTTTATGCCGCGTGAATTCGTCAGAAAAGCGCGGCTCATTTATGAGCTCGTCTGAGCCTATTACCACCGTATTCCCCAATGATGAACCTTGCGCTAGGCCATGCTTACGTAAAAATGGAAGCTGCTCAACAAAACCAAACGTTCTTGCTGGCGCCACACGCTCAAGAAAATACTTTTGTGTAATCACATTTTTGACCTGCCCATCACCAACAAGTGGGTGCTGGAATGATGCTTGATAATCAAGCTTGATAAGATCATCACTATCATCATCTAATGAACCAGGATTAATTTCAATTAAGCGACCTTTTTCATCTTCAAATGTTAGCTGTTCTTTTGGCGTCATAAAGCGTTTTTGCGCTTCTTGCTCAACAATACCACACTCATGCATTTCCTGGATAAAGGGCAGTGAACTTCCATCAAGAATAGGTATCTCAGGACCTTCGATATGCACCGCAACGTTATCAACACCAAGCATTCGCAAAGCTGCAAGCAAATGCTCTATAGTACTAACACCCCACTCGTCATTTTTGATGACAGTAGCATGCATTGCTGCCTCAGGAACAATGGATCCAATTTTAATCTCGTGCTGGGGATTATGAGCATTTTTGAGAACAATACCATAATCACACACAGCCGGCTTTAACGTAATTTTTGCTAACGCTCCAGAGTGAACGCCAATACCGGAAAATACTACTTCTTGCTTAAGTGTTTTTTGCTTCTTCACGAAACCCATTCCTCTATCAATAAAAAAAAGGCAAAGCGATTAACACTTTGCCTTTCGAATTTTCTCTACAGAAAAAATTATGAAACTTGCGCCTTGTGTGGATGCTCATCTCCAGCATACACTTTGAGTTTCTTGATAATTTGTCTGCTTAATCTGTTTTTTGGCAACATACCTTTAACAGCGTATGTTACAATTCTTGAAGGATCTTTTTCAAATACTTCACGAGCGGAACGTTCTTTTTTACCGCTTCTCCAACCTGAGTATGATTCGTAGATCTTATCTTTCCACTTGTTACCGGTTAAAACAATCTTATCGCAGTTAGTGATTACTACGTAGTCACCAGCATCTGCGTGTGGAGTATATTCAGGCTTATCTTTACCACGAAGAATATCTGCAACTTGAGTCGCTAAACGTCCTAAAACTTGTCCAGAAGCATCGATTACATGCCATTTTGGTTCACGATCTTCTTTACGCAATGAAAAACTTTTGTTCATATCCATAGTTCTCTGCCTCTAATTCACTAATGATCAGCTTTTCTGAAATTGAAAATATGTACTAATTCTAGAGGAAAAAGCTGATAGGGTCAAACAAAAAAGCTTATTTTTCCTCTTTTACGTTCACAACAGCCTCCATAAAGCCCTTAAATAGTGGGTGGGGCTTGAGTGGAGATGATAAAAATTCAGGGTGAAATTGCGCTCCTAAAAGAAATGTATGCCCCTTCAGTTCAGCAATTTCAATCAAATCTCTCTCCTTATAAATTCCGGAGAAGACAACACCAACCTCCTCAAGAGGTGCCTTATACTTATTATTAAATTCATAGCGATGGCGATGACGCTCAAACACTGAATCCGCCTGATAACATTCATGAGCTTTAGAACCTTTTACCAAGGTACATTCAGATTCTCCAAGCCTCATAGAAGCACCCTTGAGAACAACATCCTGCTGCTCTTCAAGAAGAGAGATAACTGGATGCTTTGCGTGTTTATCAAACTCGGTGCTATTTGCACCATCAAGGTTTGCAAGGTTGCGAGCCACTTCAATGAGCATAA
>JAUIHA010000088.1 GCA_030432505.1 bacterium
GCGCCTCCAAATGGTTTCTCCTAAAGCGGGTATCAATTTTCGATATTGAGCACGCAATTTAATTGCAGATTTTTCCCTTAATCGAGTACGTGCTTTTTTTGACAGCGTATCAAAAGCCTTTTGTTTTTCGGCCATTGCTTGGCTGAGTTTGGTAATTCGCTTAACATTTGGTATCGATTTTTTTTCTAACATTTTTTCGAGAATACCATGAATCTGACTAATTTTATTATTAATTGTATTGGTCGCTACTTTTTCTTGTTCGGTGCGCTTATCTTTCTTTTTTGTTCGATAATACGGAGTACCAGCTGATTGCGTTTTTTTTGTATCAGTTTTTTTAGAGGCCTTTTTTGATTGTTTAATGCCGGTAGGCTTACTTGGCGATGTTGAGCGGCCGAACATTCCTGGCCGTGCTCCGGAAAAGCTACCGCGGCGTCTTTGTGGTGGGCCTCCCCATGGAAAACCATCACCCCATGGTGATGAGCGTCTGCCGCCCGGGCTTGGACGCCCAGGGCTCATTCTGCGGCCTCGTCTGCTACTACTTGGTGTTTTACGTCCGCGCTGTTTTTCAAGTTGCTCACGTTCTTTACGTGATTTTTCTATGGCATCTTTAAACTCTTTGCCCTGTAAGGCTTTTGAAAGTTGGTCTGCTATAGGTGTAATTTCTCGATCAAAGATTGTTCTGATCTGTTGATAAGTACGTTCGTTTCTTCGTTTAGTAAGTTTTGAGAAACATGAACCTGATACAAAGAGTACTGTAATGAGGAGTTTTGTTACTATCTTTTTCATTTTCTCCCCCTCGATTTTTTCTTTTTAAGTATCGGCTTGAACTTATCAACAACAATGTCTGGCTCATCGAGTAGACCTTTAACTTCATCCTCTGTACGTACGGTTTCTTCTAGCTCAGGCTTGATTTCAAGGTCATTATTGAGTCTTTCTAGTTGGTCGCGTATGGTAAAAATACGCTTACGAAGGTCGTTAAACTGTGGGAGAAAGAACACTCTAACATACATATTTTTATCGCGAATCATTTGATAAGCAACCACAATATCGTCAATTTTCTTTTTATAACCAAAAAACTCTTCTTGTTTTTCTGGGTAGGCAAAATCAACTTTTTTCTCGAGTGCCTTAAGAAGCTTGACCAGATGGGTCATGATAAAATTAAAATTGTCTTCTTTTTCTTTTGGAAAGGTAAAGCTTCCTTTTTTTGCACCACCTTGAGGAGGCTGTGTTGCAAGTGGGTCAAGGAAAAGAGATTTTGGGTCATCTTTAAAATCTTTTCCTGCTATCAATTTTGTCTCTTGTTTTTGGGGAGCTTGCTTTGTCTCTCTAGGTTGGGGTTTTTGTAATCCTGGAATTGGGTTTTCTTCAAGTGTTTTTTCTATCTCTTTTGCTAACTGATCAAAATCAATGTCTTTAAAAAGATCATCAAAAAAACCAAAGCTGGTTGAATGAAAAGAAAGTAATAGGCATAGAAAAGTGATTCCAAGAAATTTTTTCTTGATTTTCATACGAAACCCCTTGTGCGTTACCATGTAGTGTCCCCCCTTGAGACACAAATCTCTCCATTTAAAATAGTGAATTATAGGATATAATGTCAATAAAACGCTGTTTTTGAATTCTTGAGGGAGAAAGAGGTGAGAAAATCGGGTTACTTGCTCATTGAGCTTTGTTGTACCATCATCGTTGTCCTTTTGTTTATAAAAGCAATAAGTATTGTTCAAAATAATATCACCGTCAGTGTAAAAAATCAGAAGAACGATCTAATAGAGCTTTCTACAATTTCCTCAATTTTTGAGGGACAGACTGTAAAAGAAAATATCCAGGCAATTCGCCAAGAAAAAACACCAACATATTTGACGATGACAAGAAGAAAGAACTTCTTTCCGATATTTGATTCAACAAAGAAGAAAGTTTCTATAAAACTTAAAAATGTTTATTATGAGAATGAGAGTAAAAATACAAAAAAATCATGGAGTATTTTTGGACCTTTAGCACGATCTTGATAGAGAACATGTAAGGAAAATTCGATGAAAAAATTTTTAGTGCCGCTCTTTCTATTTTTTGCATTTACTTCTTATTGTTTTTGCAATCAAGTAAGTGATGTTTTGGTAGAACAATTTTTACAAAACCTTGGATCTACAGAATCTATTTCTAAAGAGCAAATCAACAACGCATTTCATAAAATATCTTCAAACAAAACAAAAATAGTTTATAGCAAAGAAAGCGATAACTATTGTGCGCAATGTGTTCGAGAAAGGTGTCTGTTTCAGAAGATTGAGCGTCATTGCATTGGGGTAAAATTGGCCGATCGCAAAGTAAAATTGAGAGAAGAGCTTACAAATAATCTCTTGTGGATGGAGATTTTTTGTAAGCACCTTGTGGGAAATGACTACGCAATTATAACATTACCTGAGGTTTTAGTTGTTGGCGTTACAAGTCAAACTACTATTCCTACGAAAGATATTGCCGTTATTGATCTTGGTAACCATGATATTGATTATATCCCAACGCATGTGATTACTATAGCAAATGGCAAAATAGTGAGATGTGCAAAAAAAGAAAATAATAATTGGAATCATCTTATTTCAAATCCTAGAGGTTCTTGTTCATCAGGTTCAAGCAAGGGAAGATCGCACACCTTAATTTTTTATGAAAAATACCAAATAGCAGCATTAGCACATGATGACTATGACCCACCCGAAATGGATAATGATCTTGATATACCTGATGTTCCTGATAATGAAGTTAATGAAGTTGTCGAAGAGGAGCTGAATAATCAACGTGAATCCATGATTGATATGCAAGGTAGCATACAAGAAGAAGAGCCTGTGATACCGCTAGTATTACCACAAACACGGGAAAAAAATAATAAGAAGAAAGGCGCTTCTGCTCAAAAGCGTGGTTCTAAATATGATAAATACTACCGTGAAGAAACAGGGAGATACCATTGTCCTAAGAAGGGCTGCCCCTGTTCGTATCAATCCGGAGGAAAATTAGGACAGCACTTTAAAGAGACGCGTGAGAAGCGAGGTGAAGATCATAAAAAAGATCTCAACACTCAAACTAAGCTTACCTTTAGTGCTCGTGCAGGAAAAGCAATAAAGGTGAGGAGTCAAGGTTTTTATCAACAGCTTTATAATGAAAAGACAAAGCGATATCATTGTCCTAAGAAAGGGTGTCCTTGCTCTTATAGAAAAAAATCTACTCTAGGAAAACATTTTAACAAGATGAAAAAAATGGGAGATGATCATGAAGAGAATGTTGATGAAGAGACAAGTATTACTTTAGGATCTCGGTTTGGTAGAAAATATGTTACCAAAGGATTTTACAAGCAATTTTATGATGAAAAAACAGGTCGGTATGTATGCCCCAAGAAGGGTTGTAAGTGCTCTGCAGAAAAAGGTGATTCTTTAGGAATACATTTTAGAAGAATGCGGGAGCGAGGAGAGGATCATACTAAAAATACAACTTCTCGAACAAAATTCACGTTTAACGCTAACACATGTGGGAAAAAAGTAAGCATAAAAGAGTATTATGATGATGGTAGCAAACGATACAAATGTCCAAAAAAAGGTTGCCCATTTACTTCTAAAGCAAGTGGTGATTTAGGAAGGCATTTTAGAACGGTGCGTGGTAGGGGTGAAGATCATCAAAAAAATCTCAACGTAAAAACAAAATTATTATTTAGAAACAACATGGGAAAAAGCAGAAGGCCCAATGGGTATTATAAGCAGTTCTATAATAAAAAAACTCAGAAATATCATTGTCCAGAAGCTACTTGTTCAGTGAGCGTCAAAAATCAATGCAAGCTTGGAGATCATTTTAAAAAGGTTCCTGATCATGAACCAACAAATTAATAAGAAGTAACCGGTGAAAAAAAAGAGCGCTTTTGGCCTCATTGAACTTGTTTGCTACTTGAGTGTGCTCGTAGTGGTGAGCTATGGTATTTTTTACTACGCCTTAACAACACAACGCTATCTTTTACCGTTGCAGAAAAAAAATCAAAAAAATTTGGAAACTGAATTAATACTGAATATTATCAGACGCGATTGTGCGAGTGCGTCATATTCTTTACAAAACTGGCGTGGTAACCGATTTGTTAAAGAAACGCTCGATAAAAAAAATAATGAATTAGCCCAAACAGTAATGTGGTTTATGAAAGATGGCGGTGTTTGTCGAAGTGTTGGGTTATACGACCAACAGCATGGAAAATGGTTGAACAAGCAAACATCATTTTTCAAAAGCTCAATACAACAATTATCACTTGCACCTGAGGTAGATAAAGAAAAGAGGGTTGTGCGTGTGAAAATAAATTATACACACAATGGTGAACAACATACTATTTTCGCCCGTTTACGGAATAGAGTTTTAGCATGAAGAAGTCTGGCTTTGCATTGCCATTCATTCTACTGGCAACAGCTGGAATCATGCTCATTGCACTTTCTTGTTGGCGTTCACTCTCAAAATCTCAGGAGCTTATACATGATAAAGCACTGTATCTTAAAAACTTTTATTTAACGGAAGCTATTTTTGATGAGTGTGTAGATCTTGTGCAACAAAAAGCACCAGAGCTTTTTCAACCCAAAGCATTTGAAAACATGCCGATTATTCTTGATATTACTTCGCCAATTTTAAATAACAAGAAAATGCGCGCTGAGGTTATTATCAATAAACATTTTGATAGCATGAATAAATTACGTCTCAATGTTATACTTTACAAACATAATGAACGATGCAT
>JAUIHA010000089.1 GCA_030432505.1 bacterium
CAAGAGGATGAGTTGCTGCTAATCCTCTTATTCATTTTACTCATTCGAAAATGAAACGATACCTATCCATTCAAGCACATCAACAAGGTTTTCCCCAAGCTTTTTACCAATGCTTTCAGATTTCTGCATAAGAGTTCGCCCCAATGCATAACCTACAAATGGTATTAAATCAAATATCCCTAGAGATGCAAAAAACTCTTTACACATTGCCTCACTGTATCCGCATGACATGTAATACACACAAGCAAGATATGCTACAAAGCAAGTCGATAAAATTGTTGTGTTTAACCCCATAAACCAGCTCGCATCTTGAGCCTTACCTTCAGCAAATAGATATAGCCATTGCCTATGAAGTTCACGAAGCGTTTCTGGCGTTTCTTCTGAAATTCTCAAAACAAGTTCTTCCAAAAAATCGAATTGTCTATGGGTTGTCATTTTACCTCGAAGTTCTAGAAAGAAATCCTTAAATTGCGGATGTTGATCAGTAAAAGTATTTACTTTTATTGCCAACTCTCGTCGTTTTGCAGCAATCGACAAACCCTTTTTACTCCAGCTTGCCTGTGCTGAAGAAAAGAAACATACGAAGACACCAACCACCAATAACAATTTTTTTAGATTTTTAATCATATTTTTGTTCCTAAATAACTATAGAATTAGACCTAAGAAACTTATTTCATGCAACTATACAATTCTCTGCCATTATTTTCAATAGAAGCACCTACAAGATTTTTACCTTTACAGAATTATTTAAACGAGTAGCATTAGAAAATGTCACACGCTACAAAAGTGAGGATAATAGGGAACTATGTAGTAAGAGTAAAGTATAACTTACGCCGCAACATAAGGGGTTTATCATGGCTAAGTTTGTATCATATGCTGTAGAAAAAGTCGTAAATATTCGAAGAGCAAAAGAAGGAGAATCAATACGACAAATACTAAGCTACTGGCTGCCAGAACTCATATCAGCTATGATTCTTATCACGCTTCCCCCGATAGTAGACTCATACGTAGTCTCTAACTCTCAGTCACTCACGTCATACGGTGCCCTTGCAATGGCCACCAACTTTTTATACACCCTTACTAAATTTGCTGAAGCTATTCCTATTGCTGGTATCGCCATTATTGGTCGTTACAACGGGGCAAAGGAATACGAAAAATGTGGTCGTGAGCTTGGTAATACATTTTGGACAACCAGCTTTATTGGTATCCTCCAATTTGTTTTCATCTTTTTTGCTGCTGAAAGCATTTACCGTTGGCTTGGGGTGTCAGAAGAAATGGTCCAAATTGGTGCACCATTTTTACGCATGAAATCGTTTGGTATCATGCTTGTTTTCAGTCTTTTAAGTTTCATTGGTTTTATGCGCGCAGTAAAGAATACCCGCATGCCAATGATCATCAACCTCACCGGAATTGCAACCTTTGTCTTCTTTGATATTGGCCTTGTCCTCGGACGCTTCGGTCTACCTCAGCTTAATCTCCATGGTTCAGCAATGGCTACCATCATCCAGTTTGCCATTATGAATATGATTGCCCTTGGTTATATTCTTTTCAACGATGAATACAAAAAGTATTTCACCAAGGTTTTCTTCTCGGTGTTCAATGTGAAACGAGCACTCAATCTGCTCAATTTGAGCTGGCCAATCATGATTGATAAAATGTCATTTGCACTCTGTTATGTGTGGCTTTCAAAAATGCTGGCAACAATGGGTACGTTTGCAATCACCACCTATGATGTGGTTAAAAATCTTGAACGTTTCGCCTTTCTGCCTGCTATGGCGTTCGCCCAAGTAATCACCTTTCTTGTAAGTAACCGCCTGGGAGCAAAAGACCCTGAGGGAGCAAAAAATAATATTAAAAAGATTCTTCTGCTAACTGCAGCAACCGTTGGAACAACCTTGAGTATCTTATGTCTGAATGCTCGCTATTTTGTAGGGCTTTTTGACCCGAAAAATCAATTTACCGACTTCGGCTCTATCGTACTACCAATGATTAGCCTCTTAGTGGTTTTTGACTTTATACAGGTTATTCTTGCCGGGGCACTCAGGGGTGCTGGAGATGTCCGTACGGTTATGAAAGTGCGCTTCTTCTCTTGTGCACTTTTCTTCTACCCAACCTGTTATCTTGCAGCAAAGCTACCAATAGATAACGAAATCATACGATTCTTCATGATCTACGGCGCTTATTATTTGACAACTGGAATTATGTCCTTCTTCTTCTTGAAGCACATTTTCACCAATAAGTGGCAAAAAAAAGAAATCTAGCGTATACTGAATCCTCCCGTAAATCCAGATTAATGCATCATCGATGAAGGATAGGTATGGTTAATTTCACAAAAGAAGAACTTCTCAATATTGCAAAGCTTTCCGCACTGGAGCTCGACAACAAAGAAATAGAACTTTTTGAAAAGCAAATTAAAGCAATTCTCGATTACGCAGACCAACTTCAACAAGTACCAAAAAGTGAAGAAGTTGAAACCTTTCACAACGTAAATATACTTCGTGATGACGTGGTTAAAAAATGCGACTCCACTGATATCTTGGCGCAAGCACCACAAAACGAAGATGGCTACTTTGTTGTTCCAAAAATACTTGATTAAAAAAGGCACCATACATGAAACCATTCATCACCATAAAAGAACTTAAAGAAAAACTTCAGAATAAAGAATGCACTCCACAGGAGATTAAGCAGTTTTATCTGGATAGAATCAAGCAGTATGACTCCGAATTAAACAGTATCATCGAAACATTTAACGAAGATAATTCTCCGAAAAAAGATGATGGTATTTTAGGTGGCATTCCTTTCGTTCACAAAGATAATATTTCCATGAAAGGCAAGGCGACAACTTCAGGTTCAAACATTCTGAAAAAATACAAAGCTACCTACAATTCAACGGCAATTAACCGTATGAGCGAAGCTGGTGCAGAGTCACTTGGCCGAGCGAATATGGATGAATTTGCAATGGGTTCAACCGGTGAGTTTTCTGCCTATGGCATAACAAAAAATCCTTGGGATCATTCTAGAACTCCTGGTGGTTCCAGCTCTGGTTCAGCGTCTGCTGTTGCAGCAGGGCTTGTGCCATTTTCACTTGGTTCAGAAACCGGTGGGTCGGTGCGTATGCCCGCTGCGTTTTGTGGGCTTGTTGGCCTCTACCCAACCTTTGGTCTTCACTCTCGTAATGGTGTTATCGCCTTTACCTCATCAAATGACCAGGTTGGTCCACTCACTAAAACCGTTTATGATAACGCGCTTGTAACCAGCGCCCTTGCGGGTAAAGATCCTATGGATTCAACCTCTCTGCAAGTTGAACCAAAAGATTACACCAAAAAACTTAACGGTAAATTACCAGAAAATCTTACTATCGGTATCATCAAAGATGCAATAAACAATGACAGCATTGATCCTGAAATTGCCACAGCATTTGATGAATCCATCAAGCAACTTGAAAAGCTTGGTGCAAAAACAAAAATAATTGAAATTCCTCACCTCAAAGATGGTATTGCGGTTTACTTTATTGCTAGCCGTGCAGAAGCAGCATCAAACCTTGCTCGCTTTGACGGAAGCTTATACGGCAATAGAGTTGAAGATGCAGCAGCTCTTCAAGAAATGTATACCAAAACTCGTCATGATGGCTTTGGTGTTGAGGTAAAACGAAGAATTATTACTGGAAACTATGCTCTTTCATCTGCACATCAAGATGATTTTTATGAGCAAGCGAATCATGTTCGTTCAATGATCAGAGCTGAGTTCTTAAAAGCGTTTGAAGAGGTTGATCTTCTTATCAGTCCAACAACGCCAACATTCCCATTTAAGCTTGGGGAACTCATTGATGATCCTATCACCATGTACTTGGCTGATTATTTCTTAGTACCAAACTGTGTTATTGGTACACCTGCATTGTCACTGCCTTGTGGTTACTCACAAAAAGGTCTTCCAATTGGTCTTCAATTCCTCGGGCCACGACTTTCAGAAGAATTAATCTACCAGGTTGCTTATGCATTTGAACAAAGTACTGATCACCATTTAAGGAATCCTAAAGGCTATGAATAATACTCCTTCTTCTTTTTGGACTGAAAAAATATCTATTGGCAAACTTGAAGTACCACGCTTTATGGCAGCACCACTTGATGGTGTTACCGATTCACCACTTCGTCGTTTGATCAGGGAGTTTTGCCCTGAAGAACTACTCTTTGGTGAAATGCGTCACATTGCTCATGTTGCACATGATAAAAAGAAGAATGTTGTTAAGTATGATCCGGTTGAGCAACCACTTGGTTTCCAATTTTCTGCGAACAAGCTTGATTTCATGGAAAAAGCTATTGAGCGTGTTATTGCTAGTGGATTCCAACTCATCAACCTCAACTGTGGTTGTCCATCTCGCCAGGTAACAAAGTCTGGTTCAGGCTCTGCACTTATGGCAGACCTTCCTCGCCTTGAAACGCTTTTGAAAAACTTTATAAAAATTATTGATGGCCGTGTACCAATGACCATTAAGCTCCGCGCAGGGTTCAAAGAAAAAAATGCGGTTGAGGTAGCAAAACTTGCTGAAGACTGTGGGATGCAGTGTATTATGATTCATCCTCGCACACAGCCAGAAGGTTTTACTTCAAGGCTTGATTTTGAGCTCGTCAAAAAAGTTAAAGAAGCGGTTAAGGTTCCCGTTGTATTCTCCGGTAACATCAATAGTTTTAGAGCTGCGCAAAGAACCTATGATAAAACAGG
>JAUIHA010000090.1 GCA_030432505.1 bacterium
AGTGATACTTATAGAAATTCCAGGGAAGAGGTGGAAAATGGCAGTCTAAACCTGATGAGGGCTGGAAAATGGCAAGTAATATCCCAGGTGAACTATCAAAATTTTATAAAAAGACATTGGCCGAGCGCCGTGGCATTGTTGAGTCAATAATCGGTGCTTCCGGCCACGATTCACGTTTATTACGAGATGCCTTGAATGAGGAGGTTCTTCAGGCTGACCTGCTCAGTGAGAATGTTATATCCTCTTTTGCCCTTCCTTTTAGTGTCGCTACAAACTTCATTATTAATGAAAAGCCTTATTTAGTTCCAATGGCAACAGAAGAAGCCAGTGTTGTAGCTGCGGCAAGTTATGCTGCCAAGTTGGCACGGCCAATGGGAGGCTTTTCAGTGCAGGGCACTGACCCTGTCATGGTTGGCCAGATTGTCCTTACGCAGATTAATAATCATTCATCTGCTATTCACGATCTTGAAAATCATAAGCACGAGCTTCTTGAGAAAGCAAATTCCTATGATCAGCTTCTCTGTTCTCTTGGTGGAGGTGTGCGAGATATGAGCTTTTATGAGCAGCAAACATCACGTGGTACCATGTTGGTTATTCATCTTCATGTTGATGTTCGAGATGCTATGGGTGCAAACATTATTAATACTATGGCTGAAGCGTTAGCTCCTGATATTGAAAAAATAACGGGCGGCAAAGCCTTATTAAAGATTGTTTCTAATTTAACCTTGCAGCGTAGGGTAAAAGCGCAAGCAACATGGTCTAAAGATAGTATTGGTGCTGAAACGGTGCAAAGAATACTTGATGCCTATGCCTTTGCGGATGTGAACTCACACCGTGCAACAACGCATAACAAAGGAATCATGAATGGTATTGACGCAGTTGCTCTTGCAACAGGTAACGATACGCGTGCTATTGAAGCAGGAGCCCATGCATTTGCAGCACAAGATGGCTGCTACAAATCATTAACTGTCTATCAAGAAGATGATGATGGAAATCTACAGGGCTCTCTTGAGATACCGCTTGCAGTCGGTATTGTTGGGGGCATTACGAATTATCACAAAATGGCAAAGCTAGCACTCAAGATCCTTAATGTCTCATCGTCTGGTGAACTTGCAATGGTTATGGGTGCTGTTGGTCTTGCGCAAAACTTTGCAGCACTACGTGCTCTTGTTGGTGAAGGAATACAAAAAGGGCACATGAGATTGCATGAACGAAAAGGAAGATAATGGGTGGTATTGTTGGATATGGCGCATACATACCGCGTTATAGAATCACCAGTGATGAACTTGCACATGCTCGAGGGAGTGACCCAAAAAAAATTAAGGCATCACTTGGTGTAGAAGAAAAATCTGTTGCAGGAAGAGATGAAGATGCAATAACCATGGCAGTGCAGGCAGCAAAAAATGCACTTAAGCGTGCAGAAATGAATGCAGAAAGCATTGGTGCGGTGTATGTAGGAAGTGAAAGTCATCCCTATGCCGTTAAACCATCCGCAACAATCATTGGACAAGCGCTTGGTTTAACCGATACCTATTTTTCTGTTGATATGGAGTTCGCATGCAAAGGTGGCTCCGCAGCGTTTCAAGCAGGCCTTGGGCTTGTGGCATCAAACATGACATCGCATGCGCTTGTTATTGGAAGTGATACTGCACAAGCAGAACCAGGCGATATTTTAGAATACTCTGCAGCTGCAGGCAGCGCTGCATTTATTCTTTCAAACGATAACAATGCGTGGTGTGTTACGGTAGAACAAACGCTTTCAATTAGTACTGACACACCAGACTTTTGGCGCAGAAGTTTACAAGCATATCCACAACACGCCGGCAGGTTCACGGCAAAACCAGCATACTTTGCACATGTTGCACAAAGCACAAAAGTACTGTGTGATGCTCATGATATTACACCTGCAGATATTGACTATGTTATTTTTCATCAACCAAACGGAAAATTTCCCGTGCTTGCTGGGCGTATGTTAGGTTTTTCTGCTGAGCAGTTGCAAGCGGGTCTACTCTCCCCCCAGCTTGGTAATCCATACACCGCGAATGTGCTGTTAGGATTAACAGCCGTACTTGATCAAGCGCAACCACTACAGACTATTTTGATGATAACGTATGGGAGCGGAAGTGGCTCTGATGCGTTTCTATTAAAAACAACAGAAAATATTGTAGCCGTTCAAAACAAAGCAAAGACAACACGAGAATATTTAAATAACAAAACATTACTTTCATTTCTTGAATATCAAACGCTTCAAAAAGGACACTGACATGAATGTTGCAGTTATTGGTGTTGGGCATACAAAATTTGGTGAACTTTGGGATCAGAGCATTAACGATCTATTAGCACATGCTCAGTTAGAAGCGTTTGCCGATGCGCGTTTAAAGCCACAGGCAATTGATGAAATTTATACTGCAAATATGTGTGCTGGTATGATTGAAGGACAATTGCATCTTGGTGCACTTGCAGCGGAAGTGATTGGTGTTGATTTACCTGCAACGCGTATTGAAGCAGCATGTGTTTCAGGATCTCTTGCGCTGCGTGCAGGGATGATGGCAATTGCATCAAAGCAAGCAGAAGTTGTGTTGGTAAGTGGCGTTGAAAAAATGACTGATGTTTCAAACGATGTTATTGCAACAACACTCTTTGGTGCAAGTGACGTAGAAGCAGAAAAATATACCGGCGTTACGTTTCCCGGTCTTTTTGCAATGATTACTCGTTCGTATTTTCATAAATACGGAATTACTCGAAAAGACTTAGCGCATGTTAGTGTAAAAAATCATGCACATGCAGCGCTCAACCCGCTTGCTCATTTGCGAAAAAGTATAACGCATGAACAAGTACTTGCTTCATCAATGGTTGCGGATCCGTTGTCTCTACTTGATTGTTCTTTAGTGAGTGATGGTGCGGCTGCAGTGGTGCTATGCAGCAAAGAATTTGCTGAAAAAAATAATTATACGCCAATTTACATCACCGGCTCTGGTGCATCAGTTGATTCAATACATTTAGCTGCTCGAGATGACATTACAACCTTTCAAGCAACAAACAAAGCTGCGCAAAAAGCATTTGCCATGGCAGGTGTAACGCCTGATGATATTGACGTTCTTGAAGTGCACGATGCCTTTACGATGGCAGAAATTATGGCGGTAGAAGATTTGGGATTTGTTGAAAAAGGAAAAGGTGCGCATGCAATTGCAAGTGGTGAAATGAATTTAGATGGACGATTGCCAACCAATCCATCAGGAGGTTTAAAAGCTAAAGGACATCCTGTTGGTGCTACCGGTGTTGCACAAGCAGTTGAAATAGTAAAACAACTACGTGGTGAATGTGGGCAGCGACAAGTAGACAATGCAAAGATTGGTCTCACCCACAATGTTGGTGGTATTGGGACAACCGTTGCTGTTCATATTTTTCAAAAGGAGGTATGATGAATCCTATTGCTCAATGGCGGACACGAGATAATTATTATCGTCTTCAGGGCGTAACATGTACCTCATGTCATAAAAAGTTTTTTCCGAAAAAGCATCTGTGCGTTTGTGGTGGAAGCACCTTTGAAAATTATACGTTTTCGGGTGAAGGAATCTTAAAAACATTTACCCAAATTACGGTCTCGCCAACGGTGTTTAAAGATGCGGTGCCATATTGTGTTGGTATTGTTGAGTTAGCTGAAGGCCCACGGATTATTGCACCATTAACTGATGTAGCATTAGATGACTTAAGCATAGACATGCCAGTTGTTGCGGTGTTTCGAAGATATTGTTCTAATGGAGAAAAAGGAATTATTTCCTATTTTGATCAGGACTGGCCGGCGGGGACAAGCATGTCGGGCGAAAAAACCTATGGTTGTAAATTCATCAAACCAATCAAAAGGGTGATGGACGAATTGGGTTATCCATACCGTATTTTTGGCCGACCTAAGTCAATTTTTTCAATTTATAATAAAATAAAAACCAAGAGTGTATCCTTTGAAGAGATTTATGATCTTTTCGCAGTAAGGATAGTATTAGATGTGCCTCGTAACAAAGAAAAGGCAGCCTGTTGGCAGGTTTATTCTGAAGTGACAGATGTATTCAAACCCATTCCTGAGCGTTTGAAGGACTGGATTACTACTCCAAAATCAAACGGGTATGAATCTTTGCACACAACCGTGATTGGACCGGAAGGGAAGTTTGTAGAAGTCCAGTTGCGGACAGAAAGAATGGATGAGATTGCAGAGCGAGGTTTTGCAGCACACTGGAAATACAAGGGGATTACCAATCAGCCGGATGTTTACGATACCTGGTTGGATAGCATCCGGGAAATTATGGACAATCCAAATTCCGATGCACTTGAGTTTATCAGTGATTTTAAAAACAACCTCTACGCAGAGGAGATTTTTGTGGTTACGCCAATGGGGGACATGATCAACATGCCCAAAGGTTCTACTGCACTTGATTTCGCTTTCCACATCCACACCGATGTCGGTTACCACTGCAAAGCCGTTAAAGTCAACAACTCCAGTCAATGGTCGGACGAAAGTGTTTATAGCAAAAGACAGTTATTGGATTAGGGCCACTCGAAGTGGAACATTTCTCGCCTCTAAAAAAGTGGGGGATATGTTGGAAGTAGGTGATTTACTTGGTGTTATTTCTGATCCTTTGGGGCAAGAACGAGAATATGTTTATGCTGAAAAAAAAGGGATTTTGATC
>JAUIHA010000091.1 GCA_030432505.1 bacterium
GCTTAATATCTTCACGGTCTGCTTCAAATTGTGGCTTGATGAGTGTGATGATTTTTCCTCCAGGCTTGAGCAGATTTTTTACTGCAGGCATAACCTTGAGTATAGAAATAAACGATAGATCCAAGGTAACCAGATCAACAAGTTCAGGTAATTGTTCAAGTTTTCGCAAATTTGTGCGCTCAAGGAGCACCAATTTTGGATTGTCTTTTACTTTTTCATGGACCTGACCATAACCAACATCAACGCCATACACGCGCTTTGCGCCGGACTTGAGAAGGCAGTCAGTGAAGCCGCCCGTTGATATTCCAGCATCAAGAACCACGAGGTCTGTGACGTTTACGTTAAAATGTTCAAGTGCTGCTTCAAGTTTAAAACCAGCTCGGCTGACAAACTTAGGCTCTTGGACCAGAAGCTCTATGGTTGCATCAACAGCAATGGGGCTACCTGGTTTAGTAATTTTTTGTCCATCAACAAGAACTTTTCCTTGCATGATGAAGCTTTGAATTTGATTTCTGGTCAAGTGTTGGTGCGTTTCCTGCACCAACACATCTAGACGTTTTTTTTCTTTGCTCATTTCTTGTTACTTCGGGTGTTGTTATCCCGGGCTTTTGACCCGGGATCCAAATATAATTCATTTTTTCTTATTGTAGCGATCAATAAACTCTTTTGCCAAGTTTGTTGTTGGATAAAAATAGCGTGATGAAAGTACCGGCTCATCTTTCATGATTTTATCAACAGAAAGCACCGCATACAACTTATCAGTTGTTCTTACGGTAATGTAGCCACTTTCTACGCTGCCCATAACTTCATGTCTGAAGTCAGCAAGTGTTTTTACTTTCTTTCCGTTAATTTCTTCAATAATTGCTCCCGGCCTGATGACGCGAGCTTTAAATGCTTGGGACGTTGGAAGTACATGGGTGATGACAAGTGCTGGGTCATGTTGGTTTTCAACCTTACCATAGTTGACCATTGTTGGAATGCTAGAAAGCATGATACCAACATGATTGAGTGTTAAATTCATGACTACCAGACCCCCGAATACTTCATAGTCGGTTGCTTCTTGTTCAAACTCAGGATAGATGCTTCGAATTGGTGGCAAATATTTCTGCTCAAGTTTGAAGTTGAATTCCATAGGCTTACCCTTGCGGTAAATGAGAAAATTCAAATCCTGGCCAATTTTGTAGCGATTAAGGAGTTCAAAAAGGGAGACCTTATCTTCGCTCCATGGCACATCAAGTTCTCCGTACATGTCAATTTTATGTCCATTTACTTCATAGAGCATGTCATCTTCTTGAATACCAACATCTTTGAGTAGGGTGTTGTCAAAAACTTTTGCAATGTACCAACCACCTTCTGATGGGTTGTCAAGATACTGAACCATCTCTGGTGTTGCCCAGGTGAAGATACAACCAAGGGTTGGCTTGCGTAAAAATTTAACTTTGTATAAATCATCAAGTGCTGATTTTACTTCATTAATTGGAATGATGTAGCCAACATTTTGTGCGGAAGGAATACCTTTAGAGTTAATACCAATTACCTCTCCAGCTGTATTGAGAGCAGGACCTCCAGAGTTTCCTGGGTTGATTGGAGTTGATACTTGAATGTAGCCAAAGTAGCCAAGACGCTCGCGACCGCTCATAATACCAAGCGTGCTTTTCAGTCTGCTTTGTCCGAGTGGGTAGCCAAGGGCGAGTACTTCTTGTGATCTGACAATTTGATCAGAGTTGCCAAGAGTGAGGTAAGGAATTTTGCCACCGAGTTTATTTTTTACTTTATTTAAATCTTCTTTGGTTAATCGAACAAGAGCGATGTCACGAGCGGGGCTTGCTCCAATAAGTTCTGCATCAAAGCGTTCAAGGCCGAGTGATGGGATTTGAATTTGAATTGCAGAGGCTTCTGATACTACGTGATAATTGGTAATAAAGTCACCATGTTCGTTAATGAAGAAACCACTTCCTGCGCCTTCACCTTGTTTAGGCGTTTTGTATGGTTCAATCCAGTTGAATTGTGTTACGCTTGCAAATACCTGAACAACAGTGTCCTTTACTTTCTTTTGGACATCAAGCCATGTTTTTTCGCTGCGAGGTGCTGAAGCATCTAGTGCTGCACGTTTTTGGAAAAGCTCTTTTTTGTAATGTTGAAGCTGATTATCGACAGATTTTCTGAATGATTTGTGCTCTATGCTGATTTTTTCAAGTTGTTTGTATTGTTCAAAAATGTACCAGGTCGATCCGCCTAAAAGTCCTACGAGAAGAAGAAAAAGAAAGAAGCCTTTTTTCCCATTCATGAGGTAACTCCTTAAAAAGTGATAGATGTTGCTACTGCAAAAAGTAGTCTAGCATATTTAGTGATTAAATTTACGTTTTTTTACCGTGCGTGCAAAGGTAAAACAATTGTGGAGAATTCCATAAAGAAAGTAGCAAATGAAAACGCCAAGAATAACCTGAACAAGGCCAAAAATAATAACGCCTGCTGACGTTGCAGCGCATAGCGCCATTGCCCAGCGGCGTGTCATTCGTTTAAAGCTTGGAAACTTGAGTGGACTCACCATTAAGGCGGCAAGTGAGATAATGAGCAAAAAAAGGAGCAACAAATGTATTGGATAAAATTCTTTATCGTGCACGGTAAGGAAGAGTATTGCGAGAAAACAACCGGCAAAAGTTGTGGGAATGCCCAGGAAAAAAATTGTTTGTTCTTCGCTTGTAATGTTAAAACGGGCAAGGCGTAAAATCCCTGAAAGTAGAAAAAAAGCACAGGCCAAAAAGCCAAGCAGGCCAAAAATTTTGAGCTCCCAGGCGTACATTAAAAAAGCCGGAGCAAGACAGAATGTTATAGCGTCTGAAAGGGAATCAAGCTGGCCACCAAGTTCACTGGTTACGCCAACCATGCGCGCTACGCGTCCGTCCAAAAGATCCATGAGTGCGCCCAGTAAAATGAAATAAGCCGCACCAACGAAGTCTGATTGTGCAGCAAAGACGATTGAGCAAAAGCCAAAGAATGAATTTGAAAGGGTGAAAAGGTTTGGTAGAACTTGGAGACCTTTATAAAAAACTCTACGACGCCGAGCTTTAAAGCGCAGCCGTCGTTCATGATTTAATAGGCGAATTTTTTTAGACCAAACCATCAAATGCCCTCGCGCAGAAGGGGTAAGACTGTTGTCGACAAGCACAAAACTATTTGGCTACGCTGACCTTTGCATGCCTTATAACTTTGTCTTTAAAGGTATACCCTTTTTCGAAGCATTGTACAATATGGTTTGATTCAACGTCTTTACTGTCAGCTTGCATAAGCGCTTCGTGAAGTTCAGGGTTAAACTCACCTGATGCGTCAATTTCTTTAACGCCAAGATCGCTGATTTTTTTTGTCCAATTTTTTTGGATGAGTTTGAAACCTTCGAGCCACTTTTTTGTCTTTTCGTCTGTGGCTTCTTGCTCTGAAAGTTCAAGTGCTCGGTTAAGTTCATCAAAGATTGGTAGGATATCTTGGAGAATGTTGCTTTGGGCCATGTGCATCCAATCAAGACGTTCTTTTTCTACGCGGCGTTTGTAGTTTTGCAGGTCTGCACTCAGGCGTAAAAATTGCTCTTTAAAACTTTCTTCTTCTTTAGAGAGCTTTGTTTTTTCTTGTGGGGCTTCTGGAGCCTTAGTATCGTTGATTTCTTCAGCGTTTTTGTTTTTGTCTTTTGGTTTCATGTGTGGTCCCAGCTTTTATGAGAGTGAGATTTATTGCTTTTTTGTAATTTTTGATAGTGTATCTCTTGATACATTAAGAGATACACAGTATACCAAAAAAATATTTTATAAAAAAGTGCTTTTTATATGGAGAAAAAAGCTTTTTGGTAGTACCATGCCAAGAGGTATGATGGTGTATTAAATGAGTTAGGCAAAGGAGAGAGTATGCTGTATCAAACCTATCAGAAATTATTTAAAAAAGGTGATATTTTTACCGGATTTTCTCACCGTCTGCCGGACTATGCAAACAAATATTGGTTTGATCAGCTCGAAAAAGTAATCAATACAACGCCAAAGAGAAGCTTTTTAGATATTGGTGCTGGCGGCGGCAGGCTCAGCAGGCTACTGCTTGAAGGTGGTTTTGAGAAGGGGACTGCTATTGAAGTTGCCGTTGATAAGAATGCCTGGGGTGCTTTGCTCAAACAATACTCAAATATGACCCTGCATGAGGGCATGCTTCAAGAAAAAATGCAAGAACTGGTGGCTCAAGGAAAAACGTTTGATTTTATTTTATTGTCTGAGCTTTTTGAGCATATTCCCCTTGATGATGTCGATGTTTTTTTATCAGTGTTAAAAAAGCTTTTAGCTATTGATGGCAAAATTTATCTGACTACACCGAACTTTGTTGTTCAAGGGCCTGCAGAAGAGAGCCATATGTGGCATGAGCGTGAACCATGGGGACACCATAAACATTACAAGTTTTCAGAGGTTAAAGAACTTTTACAAAAGCATGGTTTTGCCGTTGAGTGGCACACGTTTGAGTGTAATGTTCAAAAATCAAAATCATATAATCGTTATTTTTATCCTGCAGCACGTTGGGATGCCCGCTTTTTATACTCAAAAAAACTGCCCGCAGTTGTGCGAGCAGCGTATAAAATTGCAAGTTATCCGGCAGCGCTTGTGGCTAAAGGTATTTTTTGGTTTCTTGCTCAGCGCGT
>JAUIHA010000092.1 GCA_030432505.1 bacterium
GCTTTTGAAAATCTAAACTTGCTCCTCCTATTAAAAACCCTTCAATAAGGGGTATATTTTTAAGGGAAGCGGCATTTTCAGGCTTGATGCTTCCTCCGTAGACCAATTTAAATGAGAGGTTTGGGAGGGGTTTTTTCAGATGTCCGTGCAGCCAACTCATGATTGATTCTAGATGTTCGGGGGTTGGGATGATACCGGTGCCAATGGACCAGACCGGTTCATAAGCTATGTAGATGGGCTTCTTTTTTGTTGTATCAACATGTCCATCATACAGCTTGATGATAGGTGCGAGTTGTTGTTCAAGAATTTCTAGTGTCTGCTTTTTTTCGTACTCAGCTTGTGTTTCGCCGATACATAAAATTGGTGAAAGGTCTGCATCAAGAAGTTGAGAATATTTTGCTGCAACATCATCATTTGTTTCTTTGTTATAACCACGGCGTTCACTGTGTCCGATGATGCTTGCCGTGCAGCCAATTTGGCGTAAACTTTTTGCGGAAATTTGTCCCGTGAATGCACCCTTGCTGTGTGTTGAGCAATCTTGTGCGCCAATTTTTATTGTGCTGTCTTTGAAAATATTAGAAAGAGAATGCAGTGCGAAACTTGAGGGGCAGATAATTATTTTATCGGCTATGTCTTCAGATAATTGCAAAAGATCTTCATGAAAATCTGTTGCAAAGGCCAGTGTTTCTTGAAAGTTAAAAGACATTTTCCAATTTGCTATGAATGTAAATTTTTTTTTCATAATTTTGTCATATTGTTTTGATTGTCTACTCTTGTTATTTCTTTGCTAGAGTGAATGTATACTAAATTTATTTTTTTGTCATAATGGTGAAGAAAGGAAAGCGTCTTTCTTCATGGAAGGCACAGTTTCAAGAAAATGTTTTTTTCTAAAAGCTATAGTGGTGACATGATGATGATTCAAGCAAAAAAATACGGGATTGGCTTCGCAGTAGTGGTAATGGGTATATTGTCGCCGTCTCTTTTTTCAACGCACAATGCAAATAGATATTTTCACTTTTTAGAACGTTCTGAAAATTATCGTTATCGAAAAAAATCATGTGTCGATGCTTCTTTGTTTTATACAACTGCATCAACAGCTTTTAAGCGAAATGGTGGGAACACCGGGATACCAGAACTTTGGGGTAGTTATGATTTGCAAGATTTATTTACTTCACTGACTGCGGTTCAAGGTGCCAGTACGCTTGCATCAATTAAGGGTGAAACAGGTTTTCCTCTTCGTTTTGAAAATGACGCTCTTCCATTTCGTGCGGAAGGAAAAATAAAAGCACGTGGCTTAACGCTACAATATGAACAACCTCTTTGGTGGAACAATTTACCGCTTGGTGTTTGGGTTCCGTTTGTACACTTGAATGCAACATCTCGATTTAGAGTTGATAAAGAAGGGATAACGCAAGAACAACGAAATGCATTGAGTAGAATGAGACGCCGACTTCATGACGAAATTGGGTTGAAAGAAAATGATTGGCAGGAGGGTGGTATTGGTGATATTGACCTTCATGCACGTTGGAATTATTCGCAAGAATATGCACTGATGATGCGAAATATTAACATTGATTTACAAGTTGGTACTGTTATTCCAAGCGGATTTAGAACTGATGCAAAAAACTTTGCGTCCGTGCCAATTATGGGTAACGGACACTGGGGGCTATATGCTGATATTGTGCCAGAGTTTGAGCTTAAGCAAGATTTAAAAGTTGGTTTTCTTATGGGATTCCTTCATCAATTTAAAGAAGCACGAGCTCGTCGCTTGGCGGTTTTTAAAGAGCCAACTATTTTTAGTGCGCTAACAGCTAATGTTGAAGTTGATCCTGGATTTACGTTTAAGTTTTCACCATACATCATAATGCAAAATCTTACTGATGGTATTCACTTCCAAGCGCGTTACACATATTTACGACATGGTATTGATGAATGGCGTGATACTCGTTCAGATGCTGATAAAAAAATGATTCCAAGTTTTCTAAATCAACAAGTAACAGCAGATCGAACACAAGAAAAAATTGATGAAAATAGTGGACAAAAGGGTGAGTTAACGAAGTGGCGTTCTCATTATATTACGTTGCAATTTTTATATAATTCAAAAGATGCGATGCACAACCTGCCACTTGATCCGAATGTTTATTTTGCCTATGATGTCCCTGTTGGTGGGCGAGGGATTAGTAAAACACACCATGTTTCACTCGGCGTAGAGTTGCATTTTTAATGAACGAAGGATAAAGGTATGAAGTTTTGGCCAGCGCGCAGACTGTTTAGTTTTTTTTCTAATGACATGGCAATAGACTTAGGAACAGCCAATACCGTGATTTATGTAAAAAACCAAGGTATTGTTCTTGATCAGCCATCAGTTGTTGCGGTTAAATCACAAACAAGTGAAGTGCTTGCAGCTGGTAATAAAGCAAAATTAATGCTTGGTAAAACTCCAGAAAGTATTGTGGCAAGCCGTCCAATGCGTGATGGTGTTATTGCAAACTTTGAATTGACCGAAAGTATGCTTCGTTATTTTATTCGTGATGTTCATCACAACAGAAAAACATTTGTTCGTCCGCGTATGATTGTTGGGGTGCCATCTGGTATCACACAAGTTGAAAAACGTGCGGTTGAAGATTCAGCAAAACAAGCGGGTGCACGTGAAATTTATACCATTATGGAGCCAATGGCAGCAGCAATTGGTGCAGGGCTTCCGGTTGGTGAACCAACAGGTAACATGATTGTTGATATTGGTGGTGGAACAACTGAAGTTGCAATTATTTCTCTTAAAGACGTTGTGTACTGTAAGTCTGCACGCGTTGGTGGAGATGAAATGGACAAAGCAATTGTTCAGTACGTAAAACGTAAATACAACTTGTTAATTGGCGAAAAGACAGCAGAAACCATCAAAATAAAAATTGGTACCGCTATTCTTTCTGATGAAGCAAATCAGATTGAAGTTAAAGGGCGTGATTTGGTAACAGGTGTGCCTAAAACATTAATGCTTACTGATGCTGAGGTGTTTGAAGCGCTTTCAGAACCAATTTCAGTCATCATTGATGCGGTGCGCTCTGCGCTTGAAAATGCTCCACCTGAATTGTCATCAGACCTCGTTGATCGTGGTATTATGATGGCCGGTGGTGGCGCGATGCTTAAAAATCTTGATATTCTTATTTCTAAAGAAACTGGTCTTCCGGTACAAGTTGCTGAGAACCCACTGTTGTGTGTGGTGCTTGGTGCTGGTAAAGTACTTGATGAGTTAGATTTCTTTAGAGACGCACTACTCAAATAATTATTGTTTAATTTTATTACTCAGCAACACGAGGAGCTCAGCATGGTAACGATGCGTAATATGGTTAAGTTATTTGTTTTTCAACTTTTAGTTGGGACATCTGCCTTTGCCAATAACTTCCAAGAGGTAGAACAATATGTGCGACAAGCGGCTCCAACTTTTTTTGCATTGCATAGCTTTTTAAATCCAGCAGTCATGAAAAAGCTTAAAGGGTGTGCAGATCAAGGAAATACCCAGGCCGCTATGCATTATGCTAAGGCAATGTTTCGCAAAAGTGACTGTTTAAAATCTCGTCTTATTCCTTGCGACGAAAGGGCAGCGAAAAACCCTGATCAAGATGCAGAATATGATCAGCAAGCTCAAGACGCTTATAACGATGCGATGTGTTACTTGCGCAAAGTGCTACCACTTTTTAAAGTGATAAAATCAGATCAAGAGGTTAAAAAATTTCAAGAAATGGCTCAGACCTATGATGATGAGGGTGGTATTTGTGGAGATAATAGAAAATTGGGGAATTTCATAGCAGAGGTTGGTGATACAATGCCGCACCAAGCTAAATTATCTATTTATTTTCGACTGGATACCAAAGGGTTATGTGTGACTCTTGACAATGGCATTGAGATTTATCCATTCTGGAATACAATATGTAATTCTCAGCAAGCTGATTTAAGTGCGCTCTTTAGCGATATGAAACTGTAGGAAAAAATGAAATTTTCGATACCAAATATTTTTGTACGCCTTGAAGGCTTAGTAGTTTTAGCAGTTGCAACAACCTTGTATTTTTGGCTACAGGGTTCTACAACTGCTTATTTTATTTTGCTGTTACTTCCTGATGTAGGAATGCTCGGGTATATAAAAAATAAAAGTATCGGTGCATTAATTTATAATGTTTCACATTCATATATTCTGCCCATTCTCTTTTTAATGTTGGCATTAATGTGGAATATTACGGTTTTAATTCCATATCTCTTAATTTGGTTTGCTCATATTGGAATGGATCGAATGATTGGATATGGCCTCAAGTACTCTACAGGGTTCTTTCATACACATATGCATAAAATTTAATTTACACTTTCGAGAAATAACATCATGAAAAAATTTTTTATTGCTACTTTTCTATTATTATCATCAGTTCTTTTTAAATATTGAGGTAACTTTTCAGGTGAAACCTCACAAAAAACGACTTCAGGTTTGATTTCCTGAATAATATTATATAATATTTCGGATGTACAAGCCCCACCTTCTGAATGAGCAGTACCTAAAACAATTAAAGTACTCATACAAACATTAATTTGATTTCACTTGATCAGGCACTAAACCAAAGGATTCTTTTAATTCCAACGCTTGTA
>JAUIHA010000093.1 GCA_030432505.1 bacterium
CATCTTCTATTTGCCTTTCAGCGGCAAGACGGCAACCTTGATGAATTACTCTTGACTATTGTAAAGCAGCTTGCTTCAAATAAAAAACTGACACAGGATATTTTAAATAACCTATGCCAGACATTTTCTCTTCTAAGCGGTAACGATTATAGACGCTTGAAACTTTTCTTAAAACGGATTGAACTTATTACTCAGTAGTAATCAGATTAAAGAAATTCTTATCTGGCAATTCACTCATCTCCTGTATGGCGGACTTTATCAAACTTCGTTCTTTATCATTTGAACATTTATCTAATTTTCCTTGTAAGACACCATGAAGAAAAGAAAATAAATTCATCACCGGCAGCATTTTCCGACCAAGAAAATCTCCTGCCTTACCCTGCTGGCCTTTTGCCTCCAAGTAATTATAATAATGCGCTAAACCTCGAATTTTTTTTCGAAGATGAAGCCTAAGACCTTGATAATTTTCTACTTGTTCAATACCCACGATGTGGTACAACAATAAATACACACGGTTTTTAAAATTATCCATATCAAAGCGATATTCTTCCTTATCTTTTGGAATTTCAATAGTCAGGCTCTTCCCCCCAGCAAACCCATGGGGAGATATCAAGAAACACATGGCTACAATAAAAATAATTTTTTTCAAATACATATGCTTCCATGAACAATAGATTATTTTTAATAAAATGAGCTTTATGCTAAATAAATAAGAAAAGGGAAATCAATAGTATATGATTTCCCTTTTGTCGTCCAAATAAATATCTTTACTGTTATTTCCCAGAGTCCATGAGCTTCAAAAAGTTGTCATCAGAAAACTCACTTAGTTTTTTTATCGCAAACTTCACTTGACGTTTTGCTGCAGAGCCAAGACGTTGCTGACATCTTGCATGCAAATCTTTATTGCTATATGAAAACAATGAAACCAAAGGAACAACCTGCTCTCCTAAAAATCTTCCTGCACGATTGCCCTCACCATTTTCTACTAACGCATTGTAATAGCAAGCCCTTGCTTTCAGCCCTGCCTTAATCTTTGAAATCAAAATATCAAATTCATCTCCCCGTCTATTACCAAGCATGTGATTCATGCATTTTACAAGGGGACTATCCAACTCATCTACATCAAAAGTTTTTTCAGGAACAAAACATTTCAAGGATAGCGATAATTTTTTTCTTTTTTTTGGATTATTATGAGCTGTTTTTTGCGCACTGTTTTGCGTATGAGGAGGCTCATTTTCCTTACCCTTAGGAGTCTTAACAGCAAATGCACTTTGCAAAGAGATAAGTAAAAATAAAAGTAGTAATTTTTTCATCGTGACTTTTAAAGTATTAATCATTTGAGTTCAATCATATTAATAATTTCACTAATATCAGCGAGCATTCTCTCCTTAACATGACTTTGAAAGCAATCCATACTTCTGATTATTCTCGAAAACCGCGTTAGTGGTAGAAGCATTTCCTCAAGTATGAGCTTAAGAAGCTTTTCATTCGCAATCATCCTAGCCCTAGGGCTTTTTTTGCTAAACTGATTGTAAAGATCTATATAGTGCATTATACAAGAGACGATCTTCTGTTTTAATTTTGCTTTCTTTGGATTATCAGGAGCCATATAAGTATACTCCTGCACGGCAAACCTAAGACACAGCATCTCATGGTCAACGGCCTGCTTATTACACATCACACTAGAAGAAACACAGTCAATGGTGGCATACATATGACTACCGCTCAACATAGTGGCCATAATCAGTAGAATTTTACCTAGAAATTGCCTATTTTTCACATTTTTTCCAATATAAATTTTACAATAGAAATAAATATATTTTTTTAAATATATTGTTGATAAAGCGAAGAATCAATGTATATTTCTATTAACAATAATGCAAATTAAGACAATTTTAGCCCTATTTATAGGGCTTTTAATGGGAAATACCGTGACAGAGCACAGATCCGCACATACCCGAAATAATCTATCATTTTGCGATTATTCTACAGAATACGCACCAATCTATGACACGCCATATGAAATAGCCTTTGTATTCGTTGATGAAGACGAGTTAGAGGATTCATGGAGTGAGGACTACTTTATCAGCCCTTTCCCTTCCCAAATGGCAACGATGAAAGAAAATACTTCAGATCATCATCATTAAACCTAAGTCCGCCACCAATAAATGGGTTCGCTCTACTCTTAGAGTAGATATCATCTAATCCAAACGTTGTATAGAAGTGCTTCATGAAGAATGCTCTATTGAGCCATTTAATATGAGGACGTTTGTCGTCAACACGATTGTAACCTCTAAAATCAAAGGCTTCAAGCGTTGTTACCCAATGGAATTTATCTGTTCTGAGTGGTACATAGTAATCCATACCAACACCAAAGGTACTTTCAAAAAGACCTATTCTAAAAGCAAGGCGGTCAAAGCGCTTACCAAATTGTAATCCAAACAAAATATCGTTTTTCTTACGAACAGTTTTCTCAACAACATCTGCAAACTCAATTTTTCGCTCAAGTGGAATATCAAGCTCACTCGCTCTTAGCACAGTACCCTTCTCGTCTTTTCGAACGTAATGTGTTTCATCTCGTTCTACACTGCCATGCTCATCTGCAACAAGTTGAATTACATAGAATGAATCAGTATTTGGGCGAAGTTTAAGATCGAAGTACCCTTTAGAATTTGTATGACGCAGCATACTTTCTGTATGCATATCAATGTTAAGTGCAAGGCGTTGTGTCTTGGTAACAAACTCTTTGAAGCCACGGATGGTTTTCTTCAGATCACCATAGGTTTCATCTTCATTAATAAGTTTTCCAACCACACCTTTTCCGGTATTAATTTTCTCCATAACCTCGCCAGCTTCTTTAAAGGTATCGCGCGCTTGCACGGCAGTATCATTCACAGTATCAAATGCATCACCAACTTTCTGGCCAGTGTTTTGAACCGTTTCAGTAATTGCAGGAACACCTTGTTTAAAGCTTTTGGCGGTCTCTTTAAAATCTTCGATCATATCATTGATTTTAAGTTCATTGTCTTTCATTGTGCGCTGCAGCATTAATGAAAAGTCTGCAATTCTATCTGATGCTACCGCGACAGAATTAAGCGTTAAGCGCATGTTGTCCTCACCTTTACGTGAAGCAAATACACTCTTAAATGATGAGGTAATATCTTGAATCCCTGATGCAATATCACGGAATCTATCTAACAATTCCCCAACGCTTGCAGGTGTTTTACCAGGCATAGAAAGTGTACTACGAGGTAATAATAAACCCGTTGATGGATCTCCAGGTTCAATTTCAACACTCTTGGTTCCAATCAAACCTTCCTGATGAATCATGGCATATGCATTTTTGGCAAGGCGATTTTTACGATGCACTTTCAAAACAAGCTCAGCTTTTCCCCCAGGAAGAAGATTTACTTCATCAACCCAACCAACCTCAACACCGGCAATACGGACAAGCGAACGTACTACAACCCCTCCGGTATCGTCGAAGAATGCCTTATACATGTGATATTTATTTTTATCTAAACGAATAGCACGGATGTTCATGCTGAGATATAGAAAAACACCAATTGCGCCAACAATAAACAAACCTACGCGAGTTTCCGTTTTCACAAACTTTTCCTATGTAAAAAAACCAACCGTTTAAAGCCAGTATACCCTCATCACTTTAAATGACTCTTCCTCTTGCTCATTTCCTTTTTGTTGAGCGGTAGTTCCTGTTTGAGGTGCTGGTGATTGAGGTTTTTCTTTTGTACTTTTTTTCTTATGTATCTTTTTAACTATCGCAAGCAAACGTTGCTCAACGTTGCCAACTTTTCCAGATGATAGCACAGAATATACCGTTGGCTCAAATTGTTTAGAAAAAACACCAAGTATATTTTTTAAAAACTTTGGCTTCGTATCATGAATTGGTTGAATAAACTTCCAATTCTCATCCCAGTTTTCCCCCCAGTCAGGCTTAAAACTTTCAATTACTTGCTTATATTTTTCTTGCATTGCTTCAGCATCATCACCAAGCGGCCTTCTTACACTCAAAATAGCACACAATGAGTCTGACAAAAGTAACGGCTCAAGATCAGCCTTGTCTGACCAAATGGTAAAAATATCTTGCAATGCTAAGTTTACATTAGAACTTAATTTTTCTCTTTTAAAATCATCAGTTTTTTTTGGAGCTTTGGGGGGCTTATAAAAAATGTCAAGATTCTCAAACCCTTCAATTGCATACAACTCTGATATATCTTGCAATTTTCGTTTACGCGTTTTAAAAAATTCAACAAGACGTTTTAAAATCTCACCCGCTGCAAACTTTCCTTTGAGCTCAAGGCCTTTGAGCATAGCATCATATTCTTTTTTAAATTCCTGTTTTTTAAAATCAAACACCTGGTTAAGATTTATTTTGCCATTTTCAGATGAAATACAAATTTTTACTTTTCCCTCAACGCCATCATTTTTTTCACTGAGCTTAAACACCTGCCATTTATTCAAGCTTGGCAAAATACGCTCCAGCAGGA
Source organism: bacterium (assembly GCA_030432505.1). Taxonomy (GTDB): domain Bacteria; phylum Babelota; class Babeliae; order Babelales; family RVW-14; genus JAUIHA01. The sequence continues at coordinate 4,509 of JAUIHA010000093.1, forward strand.
CTTTATGAGGGTCTTCTTTTTTCCCTTTATCTGCAGCCTTTTTCTCTTTTTTTGCAGGC
>JAUIHA010000094.1 GCA_030432505.1 bacterium
TTTTCTTATCGGATTTATTTTATTTTTATTTTAATAATTATTTACAAACATTGAAAAACCCCCATCCAGGCGAATGCCATGGACAGGGGAAATGGAGGTTATCTAAATTTAAGATGTTTTAATACTACAAGACTTACCCCAAAAAATCAAACCTTTTTTAAAGTTTTTTAGTTCGATTCCTATTTTACTTTTCTTACTTGGCGAAAGTCTTTTCCATGAGAATAGTTCTTATAAATACCTGTATTTAAAACATCCTTGTATACATGCTCTGGCAAGACAATTTCATGTTTTTTCAAACAAAATGCTCGCACAATAAAAAAATTTTGAAGCGAAGTATCGCGATGTTTAAAAATTTGATTTCTTAAAATAAATCTTGCTAAGATCATGTACGAAAATGTAACAACATTAAAATCACGAACGGAAAAATAACATCACAAAGCTTCGGGTATTCACACAAAGCTCAATTAAAATTATCAATGTGAAATAAAAAGGGTTTTGGTATGAAGTACCGCCTCATTCTCTTTCTGATGGGACTCAGTATCTCACCACTCTCAGTTCTCTATAATCCACCTCTTTCTGCTATGCCTACCGCTCCAATTGCTGGAGACGAAGAGGAGGAAGAAGATGAGCTTCCAGCGGCTGACCCAGGCGAAGAAGCAGGTTTTCCAGCACCTGCTGCATCTCCAACACCTGAGGGCGGAGAGGCTGCAGCTCCGGCAGCAGCAGGAGGAGATGTAAAATCTGAACAATTTAAATGGCCCACAACTATCGAACTTGATGAAACGAAAAAAACTCTGAATCCAACAAAAAATCAAAAAATTACTGAGCTTGCAAATGAAGCAGAGCAGGCAAGCCAAAAACTTGAGACAACCATTCAAAACATCTATGAAATTAAAAAAAATCTATCTCAGGTATTTGCAGAAACAACAAATCAACTTGATAGTTTTTTACAAGAAGCAAGTTACAAAAAAGGAAAATTAGAGAAAACACTTACCCAGCTTGAAAAGAAACTCGAACAAGCAACACAAACAGCTGCGGCTAAAAAATAATTTGTTAAGGAGACGTAATGAACCGCTCATTAAAATTGTTACTACCTATTTTCACACTTACTTTTACTCTTGGTCTACTACAAACAATTACTGCAGCACAACTTCCACTTGCAGGAGGGCCACCATCTGCAACACCAGGAACAAAGCCAACACCTCCAGCTGCAGGACCAGCAACTCCTGTACCTCAACCGCCTGCAGCAGGAATACAACAACCACCAACAACGCCTCCTCCTCCACCAATACCAATGGCAACTGGAGGAGCAGCAACAGCTCCCGCTACACCACCAACCGCAAGTATTCCTACGGCACAACCAGAAAAAAAAGAGCCGGCACCCGCGCCCCCTGCCTCACCAGCAGCACCTGCTGCTCCAAAGGCTCCAGCTTTACCTAATATGCCAAGCGCTCCAAAATCTCCAGCCGCTCCAACAGCACCAACTATGCCAACTGCACCTACAATACCTAGTGCTCCAAAAGCTCCGGCTGCCCCAGACGCTCCCGTTGTTCAAGCAACAGCTCCAACTACAACAATACCAACAGCTGCACCGGCAGCACTACGCGCAGCAAAACGAAAAGAGCGTGCGCAGGTAACGTATAAAAAAGAGCTTGAGCAAATTACAGAAAGCATGAATGAAATTAATACACACAAAGACGAACTCAAAAAGCTTCTACGTGAACTTGATGAAAAATTACATGACGCTCGCAATAAAGCAGCTGAGGCAAAAAAGGCAAGCTTTGGATTGCTTCAAAAAGAAACGGAAAAAGAGGCTCAAGACGAGCTTACCAAAGTAAAAGGCTTACTCAAAACAATTGAAGATTTACAAAAAAATGTTCAAGGTGACTTTTCTAAAAAATTTAATGACAAAAAATCCGCCATCAAAGTACAAATATCTGTCATTGAAGGGCTGCTTAAAAACTTAGAAGCAAAAGGTGCACACTTACAAGAACAAGTTACGCAGGCACAAGCAAAGCAAGAAGCAAAGAAACCTCAAGCAATGGTACCAGCAGTTAAAACGATGACGTCAAAAGTTATTAACACGATGAGCGATGCAACTGCATGGTCCATTAAAAAATTACGCCAAGCAAAAGACTGGCTTATGAAGCCACCGGCAAATGGTAAAAAAAAAAAAGTTAATGTAGCTACGCCAGCACCAGCGGTCAGCAAAGCACCTGCAGCACCACCTGTACCTCCAATTGCTGGAGTAACGCCTGCGCCAACACCAACTCCTGGCGTAACAGCAACAAGTACACTTGCTACCGAAATGAAAAATCAACTTTCACAATTAAACAATGCACTCCAAATACTTGATCAAGAACACATTAAGTTTATTGAAAGTTATGGTGCAGCTAAGCAAGGTATAAAGGGTATTAAGCAGAAAATTGCTAAGTTTACTTTTGTTACCAAACATCTTAAACAAGAAGAAGGTAAAAGTATCTTTGCTCAATTCTCATGGAAGCAAATTATTGTACACATATTTAGTAAAGCAATCGATCTTACCGTAATTATTGTTAAAACAACTAAAAATATTCTTGTTGGTACCTATCAAAAATTCATTTCACCACTCGTTAAAAAATTTACCATGCAAGTGAAAGAGAAGTTGAAAAAAGATGAAAGCAGTGCTCCTGCAGCTTAATTTTTTTAACAAATAACAAAATATATATTACCCTTGTCTTCATAAATACTTCCTTTTACTTCTCATAGAAAGGAGAACTATGAAAGACAACATTTTCAGAGAGTATGACATTCGAGGCATTGTCGACCAAGAGTTATTCATTGATAAATCGTATGAACTTGGTAAAGCAATTGCTACCTACTACAAAAATGAACACCCTACCATGACACAAATTATTGTTGGTAGAGACGCACGAACTCACTCACCAGCAATCTCAGAAAATATTATTAAGGGTATTACCGACTTGGGTTTTGATGTTATTGATATTGGGCCAACACCAACACCGGTTATGTATTATGCGGTGCACCTGCTCAAAACACCATCAGCACTTACCATCACCGCTTCGCACAACACAAAGGAATACAATGGCGTAAAACTCTGGGGTGCATGGGGACCAAAAATTCAGCAAATAAAAAATATTTATAATGCACAGGAGTTTTATAAAAATACTTCTAAGACAACTGGCAAGGTTGTAGAAAAAGATGTTACCAGCTCATACATAGCATTTTTAGCAAATCATTTTGCTGACCTAAAAGGTAAAGAGCTCAATGTTGCCATTGATTGTGGTAATGGATCTGCAGGATTTGTATTCCCTGAACTTGTTGAAAAAATGGAGTGGAAAAACGTAAAACTTCTTTATCCAGAAGTTGATGGTACCTTTCCAAACCATATAGCAGACCCTACTGTTCCTAAAAATATGACCGTTCTAAAAGAAACACTTACAAGTGATGAAAGTTTACAATGGGGGCTTGGTCTTGATGGTGATTGCGACCGCATGAACCCAATGACAAAGTCTGGCGATTTGATTCCGGGTGATAAGTTGTTGGCTGTCTACGCCAAACAGGCACTCAACAACCACCCACATGCTACCGTTGTATTTGATGTAAAGGCATCATCGGGCCTTGAAGAGCTTTTAAATGAGTGGCATGCAAAACCACTTATGTCACCTTCAGGACACTCTCTTATTAAAGAAGCAATGAAAAAACATAAGGCACTCATCGCTGGAGAGCTCAGCTGCCACTTCTTCTTTAATGATCGATACTTTGGATACGATGACGGCATCTACGCAGCACTGCGCCTCTTTGAAATAGTAGAAAAAACCAAACAAAGCCTAGATGAGCTTGTTTCAATATTCCCGAAAAAGGTGAGTTCTCCAGAAATCCGTATCCCTTGTAAAACAGATAATGAAAAGGTAAAAATCGTAGATGACGTCAAAACCATTTTTGGCGCCAGACAAGATGCCAAAACCCTTACCATTGATGGGATACGTGCTCAAATGGATTACGGCTGGGGACTGGTACGAGCATCCAACACACAACCAGTTATCTGCCTACGCTTTGAATCATCAACACCCGATGGTCTCAAACAGGTAAAAAACGATTTCTATCAGGCTCTTGAAGGACACTTTGAAGAAAAAACACTTAAGGAAACCTTTGAACTTTAAGTATCAAAACATCGGCCTTCATTTACGTCTTCAAGATACTCTTCCACAATTAATAGAAGAAGCGTGCAAATTTAAGGTTGCACGCTTCCAGTTCTTTCTCTCTTCATCAGTAAAAACAAATAAATATGTATCCATTAGTACTCTTGACCAAAAAGCATTTCTTGAAGCAAAGGAGCGTTACTTCTCTGAAGTGTATATTCATAGCTCATATTGGATTAATCCAGCAACCGGAAGACCTAAAGCTTTTGAAGTCTCAAAGCAGACGTTAAAAAAGGAAATTCGGATTGCTCGTAAACTTGGCATCAGATACCTGGTACTTCATCCAGGTTCTGCAACCTGGCACAAAGCAACAAATACTGATCCAAACTGCAGAGAAAAAGGGATTGCCAGCATTGCCCACAT
>JAUIHA010000095.1 GCA_030432505.1 bacterium
TTTAGAAACATAGTTGATTCAGGGTGACATCTTGAAAAGTAAAATCTAAAAATAATCTATGCGCATAGCAGCACGAACCTTCTTAATTGTCTCATGCGCTACATTGCGTGCCTCACGCGTTCCTTCCTTAAGCATTTTCATTACTTGATCAGGATCTTGCGCAAATTCAAGACGGCGCTTGCGAATAGGTTCTAAAAAGTTTTCAAGAACTTCAAAAAGATACTTTTTAACTTTTACATCGCCAAGACCACCACGTTGGTAATGATCCTTAAGCTCCTGAACGTACGCTTTATTGTCGCCAAAGACATCAAGATAAGTAAAAACAACATTGCCTTCAATCTTCCCTGGATCTTCAACACGCACATGGTCAGGATCGGTATACATGCTCATTACTTTTTTACGAAGATCATCAGAGGAGTCTTTCAAATAAATTGCATTACCAAGAGACTTGCTCATTTTTCCCAGCCCATCAATACCAGGAAGGCGTGCATGCATATCACTTTTAGGCGTTAGAGGTTTAGGATCCTTGAAAATTTCACCGTAAAAACGATTAAACTTACGGGCAATTTCAGCAGCCTGCTCAACCATAGGTAACTGATCATATCCAACTGGAACATAGTCAGCATTCACAAACAAAATATCGGCAGACTGACTCACGGGATAACACAAAAACCCTGCCGGTATGCTCTTACCAAATTCTCTATGTTTAATTTCATCTTTTACCGTTGGGTTACGTTCAAGACGTGCAACACTTACCAAGTTTAAGAAAAACACGGTAAGCTCTGCAATTTCAGGAATAAGTGACTGAATAAAAATAGACGAAAGTTTAGGGTCTATACCAACAGCAAGGTAATCAAGCGCTACCTCTAACACATTATCACGCACTTTTTGTGGGTTATCAGCATTATCCGTTAGTGCCTGCACATCGGCAAGCATCACAAACTGCTTGTACTCATGTTGCAGCTCTATGCGTTTTTTGAGAGAACCGACATAGTGCCCCACATGCAGCGGCCCCGTTGGACGGTCACCCGTTAATACAATTTTTTTTGACATACAAATCACCTACTTTTTTTATTCTCATTTTTCTCTTCAGACTCATCGTCACTACCATCACTCTCAGCTTGTGTGATTATACCGTATTTTTCTAAAAATTTCCCAAGCCAACTAAAATCACAACACCAGCGCTGTAAGTCCACCATAAATTGAGCCCTACTGTCATACCCACACTCTTGAGCAAAGTCATCTGAAATAGAACCTGAATGTTGAGCACTTGAATCCCTAGGCCTTGTACCAACCGTTTGAAGGCAACAAATATATTCAATAAATTTTAATAGTCTATTATTGTGAGCCGAAACATTTTGCGTAAATAAGCCCGCGAGTACTAGGGCGAAAATAAGTACAACTCTCTTCACGTTCAAATCTCCAAATTATGAATTTTTCTTAAAAAAATAACAGCCACATGATACAGTGGTCCGGACATTATAAACGGAAATGAAAGGAAAGACCAGAAGGGAGCAATGAATATCATTCGCTTGATCAAACGTACGCATGAACTTGGCCCACAGGGTATCGCGCAAACCCTCTCCAGACGTCTGTCGAAAAAAGTCTTCGCACAAAAATATAAGACCAAAGCCCTGCAACAAAAAGCTGGTAGCGGCTGGCACGATCTCAAACACAACTATTCTCTTAACTCTTTTGAAAACTTCTTTGGGCAACTAACCGCAAACAATATGGTTGATACCATTTGGACTTCACCCACGTTTCAAACATACCTGCCCAAAGATTATACAAATAAAAAAAGTATCCAAAAATATGCACAGCAAACCATCAATAATACCTATGATGTTTTGGGATCAGGACCCACTTCCCATGCAGACATTATCCCCTGGCATCAGGATATAAAATGTAAAAACAATAATTTTTTTGAACAACTACGCAATACCTTTTATCAAGATATCGTCATCCCAGCACCCAACAATGTACGCCATGATGAGTATCACCCAGACATCAAGGTGCCATGGGAACTCTCACGCATGCAACACCTCATCTGGCTTGGCCTGCAACGAGATGAACAATGTGTACAAACATTTATTAAACAAGTTGATAGCTGGATTGAGCATAATCCGTTTTTACTTGGAGTAAACTGGGTATGCCCAATGGATGTGGCTATTAGAGCAGTTAATTTGATTTGGTGTTTTCATTTCTTTAAAAACGAACAAGAAATCTCTGCAGATTTTTGGCAAAAACTTATTTGCAGCTTACACGATCATGCGCTTTATCTTGAACATAATTGGGAAACTTCTGATAAACCCAATAACCACTATCTTGCTGACCTTGTTGGGTATTTGTATCTTTGCCATTTCTTTAAACCAATACAACAGTTTCAAAAGAAATTAACATGGATTCAAAAAAAGGTTATTCACGAATTTAACAAACAAATTCTTCCCGATGGTACCTGCTGGGAAGGGACCACCGCGTATCATCAACTTGATACAGAAATGGTTTTACACGCATGTCTTCTTGATAATTATGTGCATGATAACCTCTGGCCTATTACTGAACACATGATTGGTTTTCTAGAGGATTGTGGGAAAGTCCATATTGGTGACGACGACAGCGGCAAACTCGTAGCAGGCATAACTGCAAAACCATCAAACAACATCACAAAAACATACGCTCACTTTGGTCTAAGCATCATAAAAAAAGCAGGATGGGAAATCTCATTTCGCCACCCTACTTTTAATCAAAAACAACCAACCGGACATTTTCACCACGATGAACTTGCTGTAACACTCAGCATCAATGGGCAACCAATTTTAGTTGACCCAGGCAGCTACCTATATACCGCAAATCCAACCTGGCGTAATGATTTCCGCTTGGCACATAACCACAACACATTGCATGTTGTAGCGGGAAACAATAAGTACGAAAATCTTTTTCAACTCACTAGAGCAACTAACACCACTAAACAGTCTGTAATCCAGACCAACCAAGGCGTTATTGTTGGTGATTCGTACATACACAATCAAACAAAACTTGATCGCTCAATCACTTTTGCACCACAAAAAAATAAATTAATGATTTGTGATAATATTGATCACCCTTTGTCCTCCCCAACAAAGATTTCATGGACATTCCTGTTCCATCCCGACGTTACCCTTACGCCAGTAGACCATTTTACCTGGTCTGCAACAGTATCCAATACGATAAAAGTTTTTATCCACAGCACGATGCCCTTCAGCAAAATGCAAAGTTTCTTTGCCCCTGCTTACGGCATTAAAATGCCATGTTCAAAACTTGTAGGTTCAATAACCGTTAGAAATAACCAGCAGCATACGCTTACAGTGGGCACAACCCTAAAAGTGCCGTTGCATGATCAATCAGATCATTATTAACGGATGCATGGTTATCACTTGTTTCAAAAATAAGAATGCCATGATTTCCATGGCGCATGTTCCACGTGTACACTTGCGGATTTTCCATCCCAAAGTTTTTACCAAGTGCGATTAAATCTTCTTTGTTTGCATAGTCGCCTATTTTCTTTTTCACACTTGCATGTAAAAACTTTTGCATGTCTGCATTAAATTCAGCTTGTTCAATATGTTTTTTAAAATTATGTGGATCATGCCAGGCATCATGGTCAGGTGTATTTTTTTGGTTGCAGCAGAACCCTGCAACACCTTTGAGACAGTCAAAATCAGGATTATCAATAAGGTACGAAGCGCGCTTCAAATTAAGTTTATCAGCAAGCTCATGCAAAATAATTTGTGGAAGCCCCTCAACTTCGTGATGATGCAAAATTTTACGTGGAATAGAAAGTAACATTTTCACCAATTCTGGATTCTCCAAATAGTCCAATGGAGAAACTTTACCATCATCCTTCATCTCCTTTTCCTCCCTTCTTACTAAAAGGCCTAACAAATAAAAACCGGCTAGAACTATTATTCAACGTAGCCGGTTTTTTATTTTCAAACAAGTAACTATAAAATAGTCGAAAAAAGGAGCTTTCTATTCTACAAACTATTTTGTCAAGGCCGAAACCATATCTCTAAAATTCATGAATCGAGATGCCTTAACGAGTAAGAGTGCGTCATCATTAGGAGCAACCAAATCATTAATAATACTTTGTGCTTCTTGATGATTATCTGCATGGATAATAGACATAGATGATGGTGCTGTTGCGGCAATCTGCTTCGCAAGTTTTCCAACAAGCACCACTTTTTCAACCGTCTTCAGCTTGGTAAGCATACGCCCAACTTGACGATGCCAATAAACTTCTTTTTCCCCCAATTCAACCATATCACCAAGTACTGCAATTTTTTCTCCAGCAACACTCAGTTGGTCAAATGCAATCAGAGCAGCCTTCATACTTTCTGGATTAGCATTGTAACAATCACTAATCAAGCGAGCTTTTTTGTTTTTCATATGCTTAAGTTCAAAACGATGTTCAAAACCTTTGTACTCCTGCAAACCTTTTACAACAGCGCTAAAGGGAATATCCAAAAGATATGCCACTGTGCTTGCAGCAATGGCATTATTCACACGTC
>JAUIHA010000096.1 GCA_030432505.1 bacterium
AACCATGATCCCGAGACCTCCAGGAATGTGCCTTTCACAATAGCTAATTGGAAAGGGTTTAACGATATCAAAAAATCGAAATAGTATAAATGAAATACCATACATAAGCAGTGTTTTAGGAATCACACACAGCACCAGGCTCATACCAACTACTTCGTCAATCACAATGCACGATGGATCTTGTCCGCCCTTGTGTAAACGAATAACCTCGGCAGAAAGAGTCCCTATAGTAAACATACCCATTAAAATAGCACCATGCACTGGCAATGATAAAGCTGGTAAAAAAAAGTATATGAATAACGGAGGAATACTTCCAACTGTCCCTGGCCCAACAGGTGCATAACCAAAATATGCAACCGTTGCTATAAACTCATGAATTCTATACAACCTCACCTTAGCTCCCTTGGGAATATAATTTCTTGATGGCTTCTTTATTCTTTATGTAGTAATCAATAGCTGAGTAAATAGTCAACCCCGTAATACCAATAAGTGCTGCTATCACCACAAAGTAAAAGTAGAAAAATAACACCAACTGATCATAGTAGGCAAAAAGAGCTGCAACAAAAAGTATGTAAACAAATTTTATTTGTAGAAATGTCTTAAGTTTGCCTAGGTACGATGTTTTGAGCGGCTGACCAACTCTACGCATGGCCATACGAAGTGCGGTAATAAAAATATCTCGTAGCAATAAGATGGCTAAAAACCAATATGGTAAAAAGTCTACTAAGCAAAATGCTAAAAATGTCCCGATGATCAAAACTTTGTCTGCAAGTGGATCTAGAAAATTTCCAAGGTCTGTTTCAACTTCATAATAACGAGCTAACTTGCCATCGTACGAATCGGTAATAGATGCAATAGTAAAAACAATAATTGCCGTCCACCAATATCGCTGAATAATCAACCACATAATAACCGGTGTTAGAACAATTCGAGAGAATGTAAGCCCATTTGCTACATTAAGTAGATCTTTCATCTGTATACCTTACATTTTTTGAATTAACTATCTATAATTTTAGTTAGTTTACTAAATTCAAATGGTAAAAATCAAACATCGTAAGCAAGTGGTGAAGTATAATGAAAAATGTTTGTTTTTTCGCTCTTTTAGTCTTACTTCTCAACGCGTTTCTCTCTCAATCATGCTACGGCATCAAGTACAAAACAAAGCAAAGGCTTCTTGCAATATTCAAACGCGACCATGGAAGAGCTGATATTGAAAATGATCCTTCTATTCGAATCATTACCTGCGTAAATAGACCAACTCAAAGACAAAACCAAATTTTTCATATGCTCATAGAAACTTCTGATAAAAATCACAATTTTTATGCCATTATAAACTACCAAGATAAAAGGATTTTATGCACTAAAAAAGTTGAAAAATACTACAATACAATTGAGTTTTTAGACAATGGGAACGTAACACTTGTAAAGTATAGAATCATACGACCTAGGTATATTTTTTGATAAAGGAAAAAGTTAATGAAGAATCCCTTATTATCCATTTTAGCAATGCTTATTATCATGCTTCTCTCTCCCCAAACTTTTTGTCTAACCAAAAATCAAATAGCTGATGCAATAACCAGGCAATCTCAATATAAATACCTACAACGAATTAACGAAGGAAACATTGTTGATTTTTCCCAACGAGGCACATTGCTTTGTGTTCTCGTAAATGCTTATCAAAACACCTACGTAATTGTATGCAGGAAAAGGGTAAAAGGATCACCATTCACCATTGAATCAACAAAAAAACTCCGTAGCAACACTATGAGATACAAAAAAATAGAAGCCAGGCATAATAGAGAGAATGGCTCCATTCCATATGAAATTTTTGAGTATTAACGAGGAACTATTATGAAAAAATTTTTTCTGGTTTTAAGCATTTTTGCATCAAGCACATTCTTGTTTACCAACTCCCATGGAGTGAAAAGTAAAACACAAAGTAAGCTACTTGAGATCGTACAAAGAAGCAGCAAGGTATGTGAGCCACTCAGAGGCGATGATGTAAAAGTTATTTACTGTGATAATCATCCAACCTTTAATCAATATTTTGTGCTTATCATTGAAGCATACGATAGGGTACGTCAACAACATCGGTATGTCGTAGAAATTGATTATAACAAAGAAAAGCTCGAACGATTTTATCAAACAGCTAAAAAATGGAATTATATTACCTTTGAAAATAGAACAAAGAATATTCAATATCATCTATCAATAACCGAAAAAAACGCTTAAAACTCAAAATTAAAGGTGATGTGACCTTCTAGATCTTTAGGTACGTTTTTACCAGCAAAAGCATATGTTCCACCAAGAAATGCTCGATAGTTCTCATTAAATTGATAGGAATAATCAAAACCAACTTTGTGCTCAACTTGATATGAATTATCAAGCCAGATATCAGGCTCAAATACATCATCGTGACGTCTAAAGCCTAGATAATCTTTGCCTCTTACACGCGCTTGGTAAAACACATCAAAGAAACCTCTGCTCAAAATTGCTTTTTCAATGACAGTACCAACACGCGCAGTTACTTGAATCCCAGGTCTAATTTTTACCTTCTTTGGCGTATTAGCAAAATGACGCACTGTTGAATCAAGCTCGCTAAATGATGCTTCCTCAGCTGTTGGCGGCATTAAAGGATCAAGCGGACATGCGGGATCAAGTAGTCTAATATTTTCACCACAGACAAGTTTTTTTTCAATCTCTTCTCGTGGTTCATTAGTTGTATAGGTAATACGTTCTGGCACTCGGCGAGTAACTTTACCAGGTACACCAATATTCAAACTTACATGCGCGTGAGGATTAAAGAAGCGGTGTACATCCCACAGCATTGAAGTAAACAGCTCAACTCGGCTGAACCCACCGCCACCAAGTTCAGGTTCCCACAGCTTACAGGAATCTTGCTCACGTGCTGTTGGCAACATCACGTTAATTCCAAAAACTAAACGCTCGAATGCTTTTGAACCAATATCACAGTGAGCAAAAATACCAATATCGCCGAGACTTGTTGTTCTATAGGTTCTATTAAAATCTATGTTTTTTGCCTTAAGAATTTTATCAACCAAAATCTCTTCTAGAGTTTTACCAGTGAAGCTCCCGTCACTTCTCAAGTTATTTTTAACATTATCTGTTAACTTTGACGTTAGACGAAGTTTATTCTCTCGTACTCCAACAGGAATCTGAAACCCAACAGTCACATCACCTTTGCGAAAATGCCGCGCAAAATTAGCAGCACCAAGCACCGCAAACGTTGAGCCATCAAATACTACCGGCTGATCAGCCAATGTCTTTAGATCATCAACGTCAGGATGACGCATTGTCATATCGGTTTCAAATTCTATCTTTCCTAATTTAGCAAGTTTACTTGCTAAACAAATATCTTTGATGGTGATAAGCCCCTGCCCAAATGCAAGCTTAGACATATCTTGCGTACGCCCAGCAGAAGAATATGCTTGAGACGCACCACTCACGCTCACATCAATTTGAAAAAGATCTTTTTGCTCAAAAAACTGACTAAAAAAAGGCCAACGAGGCACCTTGTAAATGTATACTGGTGGCTTTTTGGCTGGTTTATTTTTCTTTGAAGAATAGATCCATGCTCGACGCTTTCTTCTTTTATCAGCTGAAACATCCCGTTTTATCGTACGACGAACACGGCGATTGATATAGTGGTCATGCCTTTTTGAACGATCCCGCCCTTCCTTATACCAAATTTCGTCTTCAGCTCTTCGAGCGAGCTCTTCTTCCAGCGCTTCGCGAATACCATGCTCAATCATATCATCGTAACCATCATTATAACTCTCGGAAAATACATTGCTAACTTCTTGAGATATCATACGGTCTAGGTTGCTATCACTACGAGCATGTACCGCCTCACCCAAAAACAAACTAGCTATAATTGATATGATGAGTGTTTTTTTCACACTACTTCTCTGCGTTAAAAATTAGTTGTCATCATCGTCACTGATTAGTGTATTAAGTAGTTTTTTCAATCTACTTTTTTTACTTCTTCTCTTTGAATGTCTTCTACTGTACTGTAAATAATCGAGCTGTTTTCTAACTTCGTTTCTAATTTTCTTATTAATAACTCGTCTTGAAACGTCATCCTCATGATCCTGCTCTTGCTGTAATTTTTTCTGCCCAACAACATGTTTGAATTTCTCATCAATGTGTTTAGCAAATTTTGAAACATGCCCTTCAAGGCGCTGTACGGTTGATGAAAGCTTTGCATCGATGACTTTTAACAACGCTTCATTATCATTTGCCACAAAGAAGTCTTCTTGCTCTTCATCATCTCCATCATAATCACTATGAACAACTAAATGATCATCATCAAATGAATAATCATAATGAGCTTCTTTACTCACAAAAACTTTTTTAACAGCATTTTTTGCCGTTACTGCTAAGTCATGATTTGTAAATATCAAGTAAGTAGAAAGATACAGTGCAAACAAAGCAATACACACTACGACAATGTTATTTCTTC
>JAUIHA010000097.1 GCA_030432505.1 bacterium
TTCATTTTCATACATTTTCTCCTGTTTTTCCTGATTTCGGTTTATAAACTTGTCTTTACCCCATCTTACCAATATTTAATTCTATTTGTAAATAATTTATATAGATAGGGCTATTACCCATATCAGGGAAGAGGCCAGAAGAAAGTATGCATGAAAAAAGGGCCCAGCTAACCAGCTAGACCCTTTTGAATAGAGCTTATTAAAACCTGAATGGTTTATTGTTGATCGTGTTGTTGACCGTGGAATCGTTTATTAATAAAATGACCCCAGGTTTTTTCCATTTTTTTCTTTCGACACAAAGGACAACTTCCAGTTACAATGTAAGGAAAGTAAATATGGACGATTGTTTTCATAATGAAAGGCTGATTTGCTCGTACCTGATTATTCCACTGGTCAATACATTTTCTGTGGAAGGTATGGCCACAACCAAATTCATCATGTCCTGGATTGTGCTCATTACATGAGTCTGTACAAATTGAGCACGTTTCATGTGCTTCAGATTCTGTATCAGCATCATCCATTAAACCCATAGCCTTAAGTCTTTCTAAGTTTTTTCTTCGTTGTTCAGCAATGATTCTAGCTGCTCGAGCTTGCATTTCTGCTTGGCGTTGTGCTATTGCTGCCTTGTCTTCTTTTGTGAAGCGTTTAGCTTTACGTTGTGCATCTGTTTTTCTTTTCCCTTTCCCTTGTTTTCGTGCTTTGGCAAGAGAACTTGTTCCTGCTTTAGGATTGAATGAAGCAGTTGGTGTTTTTTGTGCACAAACGTTAGCGTTTGAGGCGAAAAGACCTAGTAATAAAAAGATTGCAAAATATTGTTTACGTGTTTTCATGATAAACCTCCATTTATCGTATGCTTATTGATTTTCTTAGGAGAGAAAATTTACTTTGCTGCCTACGTGCCATATGAAGCTTTTAGTTCCTGCCCATAGTTTATTTGGGCCATAGACTTCTTTACGACATGTTGGGCACTTTCCAACTGTATCATAAAAAATATCCCACTGAGCACTCTGACAGTTCCAGTTTTTTAAGCAGTCAGCGTGATAATTACATTTACATTGACATTGGTAGGCATGTTCACCTGATACCATCTGCGTTTGATCTTGAATGGCATCGTGGCAGATACCACAGATGTGCTCAGGATTAACATCCTGAACGCTGTTAAGTTCATCTTTGAACATGAGCTCAGCTTGTTCTTGCATCTTTTGTAGCAATAGTTGTCGTTTTCTTTGTGCTCGTTCTCTTTTGCGTTTAATGAGCCTTTTGCGTTGTTCAGGAGTTAGTTTTTTTCTTTTTTTCTTTGCTTTTTCTTTTGCCAACGGGTTTTTACTAGTGGCTGTTGATTTTAAAGTAACGGTTGGTGTTTTCTGTGCGCAAAGGTGAGATCCCGACGCAAGAAGACCTAATGACAAAAATAGAGCAAAATATTGTTTACGTGCTTCCATGATAAACCTCCATTTATCTTATGAAAATAATTCTATTAGTACACTAATAAATTATACCATATGGCTCTCATGAAGTAAAATGCTGATCCAGAGGGGTCTTTAGGTGCTTTTATAGTGATTCTCCAGGGTATTCGCGTTTTTCATCTGTTGCCCAGCTTATTACACGGACTTTTATACCTTGATCAGAGAGTGTTGCATAAACTTCTCCCAGGGGTTTTCCTGGAAATAGAAGCACTTTATAGGGGACATACTCAATAGGGAGATCATCTTGTTCAAGGTTTTTTCTTGCTACTTGATAGAGCTGTTGTTGGATATCCTCATATTCAGCGATGATTTCCTCAGGGTTTCCTTTTTCATTATCAACCTTTTCGTACCAGTCAATTTCAAGTGGTTGTCCAAAAACAAAGAGTTTAGCGTCACTCAATTCAAGCTTTTGCATCTGTTGGGTTAGACGGTCAAATTCATCTGCGTGTTGTGAGCTTCGAGCGTTGCGGGGATAATGTGTGAGTATAGCTTGCTGTATGCCGTCTGTATCTCTTGTGTAAAAAACTGTTGCGACACAGCCACAAAGTCCCGTAGTGAAAACAGTTTTTGGTTCGTCACCATGAGTGGAGTGTATCATCTCACCATCACTCATACAGACGAGCGTACGATTTTTATCAAAAAGGCGTGTGATTAATTTTCTACCTTGTCGCCATGTGCGTATAGGATTAAATACCGCGTGCATAGTTGCAAAACTATGTGTAGTAAAAATAATAAAAAGTAGTATACGAATGTTCATAAAATTTCCTTGTAAAAGTTTTTACGTTGATTCTTCTAGTTCTTTAAAACGATTCTTGTTGTATCGGAAAGAATCTCGCTGGCTCCATGTGCTTATTTCCACGGTTAATCCGTTATCATTGGAAAGTGTTGCATGAACTTCACCCTCAAGCTTTCCTGGATAAAAGGTGGTGTAATAGGGGACATACTGAGTGGGGATAGTGCGCTGTAAGCGTTGTTGGGCAATGCTTTGTAAAGAGTCCTTTATATGTTTATATCGAGCAACAATTTCTTTTCCATCGTATTTGTGCCAATCCTCTTCAAGTGGATTGCCGAAAACAAATAAACGAACATCTTCAATGGATGTTCTATCAATCTCACTGAGTAATTCATGGAGTTTATTGCCATGATGTTCCATATTACGTGGGTAGTGCGTTAAAATGGTTTGTTGCGTACCGTTAGTGTTTTGAACATAAAGGAGTGCTGCAACGCATCCACATAGACCTGTTGTAAAGATAACTTGTTCATTTTCTCCGGGTTCAAGTTTAATGGATTTCCCTTCACTCATGCAGACAAGTGTTCTATTGTCTCCTAGAACATGCGCAAGAAATTGTCGAGTTGCTCGCCAGGCATGTTTTGGTGAAAACATTGCTTGAACAGAGGTAAAGCTATGTGTAGTAAAAATAATAAAAAGTAGTATGCGAATATTCATAAAATTTCCTTTAAAAAAAGAAGGGCCAGAATTTCTTCTAGCCCTTTAAGTTTTTATTGATTAAATTCAGTTCAATTTCTTAGTTGGCTAGAATATGGGACATCTTTCATCTTTGCAACAATGACGTTATTCTTTCGGCATAAAGGGCAAGTTTTTTGGCGGTTTAACCAACTGTAGATACAATCCTTATGAAAGATATGTTCACAAGAAAGAATGCCAACACGGTCGCCACCATGGTACTCATCAAGGCAAATGGAGCAGCTTTCATCTTTATAGTTCATGTTATCGCAAATTCTTTGGAGCTCTGGGCGAGCAATACGTTTAATGTCATTCGCTGTTACACGAGACATGCCACGCAGAGTACGTAGTATTCTTTGGATAGCATCACTAAAGTCTGATACTACACGTGCTGGTAGCGTATCTGGATTTACGCCAAGCATGTTGTAAGCAATATCAATAGTTTTTTGTTCAAGTTCGTATAGAGCAATGCCTTGTTGGGTTGTGTGCCATGACGTTGTTGGTTGAGGAGCTGGTGTAGGGTGCCATGTATGCTGTGATGCGTTAATTCTACTTTTCGCTCGATCAAAGAAGTAGTCTAATTTTGCAAATACTTCGTGTACAACATCTTGTTTACGTACATTATTGCTTCGATTTAGCCTCATTGAACGTTCAAGGTTATTTCGGATTTCATTGCGTTTTGCATTATATTCATAATTCATGGTGTAAGGAATATCTCTGACGAGTAAGCCTTTTTGTGCAGCAAGAGCTTCAACCTCTTGGGTGATGACGGCATCAATCTGATGTTCATATACAACGTTTTCAATGGTATTGATGAGGTTGCTAATGCGGTTGTTTACGATTTCTTCAATCTCATATGAGTCGATATAATCCTGTTGATACGTATTCATTCGGCCATTCAGGTCGTCAAAAATGATATCGATTTCTGTTTCTAATTCAATATCGTAATCATTGATGTTACTGAGGTTGTAATGGGTATCGAGGTAACTTTTTGATCGTTGGCGAATGTTATTTTTAAGAGATGATCGCTCAACGGGGTACGAACTCACTTCAAGAGAACAGTTGATTGTCAAAAGTCCCATGAGTGCAAGAGCTGCACATTTTGTGATAACGTTATTCATAGTTTCCCTTTCGATATAAACGCGATTTGCGTAGGGAAACTATAGCATTTTTTTACTCAAAAGCAACGCAGGCTAGTGGAACTCTGGATAATTGAAGGAATTATAACTATTTTTAAGCCAGTTATAGCCTTGCCACTTCTTAATAATAAAGCGTTTTGCCGGGCGTCGACGTTTGATATAGCCATACTTGAGCCTAAGTTGCTTAAGCGCTTGCTTTTTACTTGTCTTTTTTTCCTCAAGCAGCCAAAGTGCTGCGGCTTCTCCGGTTCTATCGGTACCGCTTTTGCAGTGTATTAAAATGGGCTTGGGAGCTGTTTTATAGATGTTAAGAAGTTTTAAAAGGTTTTCTTTATTAGTGATTGTTTGTGCAAACATCGGAATGTTGTAGAGCTTTACACCACATTCATCAGTT
>JAUIHA010000098.1 GCA_030432505.1 bacterium
TGGATATTTTAACAAATAAGGTTGATGTCGTTGTCTGTGATGGCTTCTCAGGTAATATTTTACTGAAGACCATGGAGTCATGTTATCAGCTCTTTTGTGGGCTTATGGCAAAGTCTGCCCAGGCGTCTGGCAATCCTGCCGTCCAGGAGTGGCAGCAGGCATTTATGGGGTCTTTGTCAAAAAAAGCCGATAGCGGCAAGAAAGGAGGAGCGTTACTGTTAGGAGTTAACGGAAGGGTAGTAGTATGTCATGGAAACTCCGATGCACAGGCGGTTGAGCAGGCTATTATGCTTGCCAAGATGCCTTCCTAAAAATTCCTATTATGCATATTTTTCACTTTTTTTGTGTACTTTTTCGTAAAATCAGGTATAGTTAAGAGACGCTTATAATCGACTTATAGGCTACATTTTAATTGACAAGTAGAATTATTTTACAAGGAGCTAGAATGGATTCTTTGCAAAATCCGCTTACAGAGTGGTTTGAACGCCTTGGCGACCAAGTAGTTAAGTATAAAAATGTCGTTATCGTGGTTCTGGTAGCAGCAATTGCAGGGGGTGCCGGGTTTGTAGGATATCGCTACTATCGCTCAAATGTGCAGGTAGCGGCCCATAAGGACTTTATGCAGGCACTGCGCTATTTTGATGCTCCGGTGAAAAAAGAGGCCGATGTATCAGCTGACCAGCTTTATTTCGCATCAGCTGAAGAAAAATGGCAAAAAGTAGCCCAAGTATTTAAAGATGGCTACAACAACAACAAGAGCTCTGATTTAGCACCAATGTTCCAATCATTTTGGGCTGAAGCACTCATTAAGCAAGGTAAGCTTTCAGAAGCTATCGATGAACTTAAGGGTGCGCTCAACACCATGGTGAGTGACGATTTAAAACAGTTGTATTCAGTGAAATTGTCATTGATGCAGCTTGATAGTAAAAATGAACAAGAAAGTAACGAAGGGCTTGAACGCCTGAAGCAAATTGCGTATAACACACAAAACGCTTCTCACGGTCTTGCATTATATCATCTTGGTATGCATGCATGGACTAACAAGAAATTTGGTGAAGCTAAAAGTTATTGGCAGCAATTTGTTGTTAAGTTTAGTGACGAACGAGCACTAAACGATAAAGTTAACGTGGTTAAATCAAAGCTTGATTTAATCGCAGTATAACGCGCTGGAGGAACCCATGGTACAAGCATCAGGACACAGCAACGTACGTGTGCGCTTTGCACCTTCACCAACCGGTTATTTACACATAGGTGGTGCACGAACGGCTATTTTTAATTGGTTGTATGCGAAAGCAAACGGCGGTACGTATCTTCTCAGAATTGAAGATACCGATTTGCAACGCTCCAAAGAAGAATATTTGCAATCTCAGCTAGCCTCAATGGACTGGCTTGGTTTGCAACCAGATGAGGAGCTGGTACGTCAATTAGCACGTATTGAAGACCACAAAAAAGCGGTACGCGAGTTGATGCAAAAAGGTAGGGCTTACCCGTGTTTTTGCCAACCACGAGACGCTGAGAAAGTGGTTGAACAACTTGAGCAAGGTATTGGCCAAATGTACGATGGGACCTGTAGAGATAAAGCGTGGACACAAGAAGATTTAACAAAGCCTCACGCGGTACGCTTTGGTGTGCCGCGCGAGCACGAAACGATTTCGTTTAACGACGAAATTCGTGGGACCATTTCAGTTGGCAGTGATCAGGTTGATGACTTTGTGATCATGCGACGAGATGGAACACCAACGTATAATTTTTGCGTGGTGATAGATGATTTATTTATGCGCATCACACATGTGGTTCGCGGAACAGACCATATTTCCAACACGATTAAGCAACTTTTGGTCTACCAAGCACTTGAACAGCAAGCGCCGCAGTTTGCACATTTACCACTGATTCTTGGTGAGTCAGGGAATAAACTGAGTAAGCGTGATGCTGCTGCTTCAGTAGAAGAATATCGCACAGCTGGTTATATGCCAGAAGCGCTTTTCAACTATTTAGTGCGGCTTGGTTGGTCTCATGGGGACCAAGAAATTTTTACGCGAGATGAATTAATAAAATTCTTTTCGTTAAAAACAATTGGGAAAAAAGGAGCCATCTTCGATACGAAGAAGCTATTATGGCTCAATGGCATGTACATTAGAGAAGCGCAATTTGAACGCTTGATGACATGCATACAACAGATGGATGATGCACAAGCAGTGATGCTCAAAAATGCCTGGGATGCTGAAATACTACCTCGTGTAGTTGAGGTATACAAGCAACGAGCTGAGACATTGAAAGAACTTTGTGAACAGGTAATTGCCTTTGCGCATAAGCCGACAACGCTGGATCTTTCATTGATCGCAAAGTGGCAGGGTGAACACACCGCAGTAATGCTGAAAGCATTTGTTAAAAAGGTTAAGAATGAGCAGGCCCTAGAGCATAAAACGCTCTTTGGCTATGCGAAAGAAATTTGTGCTGATGCTGGGCAAAAAATACCAGCGCTTGCACAACCACTCAGACTTGCACTAACAGGAACAATACAAAGTCCAGGTGTGTTTGAGTTGGTAGCGCTTCTTGGTAAAGAAGCAGCGCTTGAGCGTATTGAGGCTCTTATTGCGCAAATGTGAGGTTATGGAAAACGCGTTCTTGGTAAGCGAGAGCTTATTAAGGAAAATGTGAGGTTACAAAAAATGAGGTGTAACGATGTCAGATACTAAAAAGAAAAAGCTCGGCATTATCTTCCCAGGGCAAGGTTCACAATTCCTTGGCATGGGGAAAGGGTTGTACGATAAACACCGTACAATTCAGGATTATTTTGAACGAGCATCAAACTGTTTAGATAAAAACTTTGTACGTCTTTGTTTTGCTGCTTCTGAAAAAGAATTGCGTCAAACGGAGAATGCGCAGACGGCAATATTTTTGGTTGGAGCATCCATTTATTCTCTTTTAAGAGATCAATATGGTGTTACGCCTGATGTTGTAGCAGGACATAGTTCTGGTGAGTACACAGCGCTTTTTGCGGCTGAAGGTATGACATTTCCAGATGGTCTTTACTTGCTGAAAAAACGCGCACAATTCATGGAAGATGCAACTAAGAAATACCCAGGTGCAATGCTTGCAGTTCTTGGTGTTTCCCATGATGATCTCCAAGAAATTTGTAAAAAATATGATGTTGAAAATGATGCTGCTCACGTTGCACAAATTGTTAACTACAATAGTTCAACGCAGCTTGTTGTTTCAGGTACGCGTCGCGCGCTTGAAGGTGTTCATCATGATGTAAAAGCAATGGGTGCCAAAGCAATATTTTTGAATGTTGATGGTGCATTCCATTCACGTTTGATGGATGAATCAGCAAAACTTTTTGCGCAGTATCTTGTAAAAGTTGATTTCAAAGATCTTAAGATGCCACTCGTTAATAACGTTAACGCTGAAATGATTACAGCAAGTGATCAAGTAAAAGAATCTATTGAACATCAAATGAATTCTAATGTTGCATGGTGGCCTTCAATGCAGCAATTTAAAGATTGTGATGTTATTGCTGAAATTGGTCCAGGAACCGGTTATGCGAAAATGCTGAAGCGTGAATGGCCAGATAAAGACATTGTTTCAGTCAATACATCAGAAGATATTGAACAATTGTTAATGCTTCTTGGTAAATCTGTTGCAACACATATTCATGAAGAAGGGTGTGATCGTAAAGAATGCGCTTTCGATGATATTGTTGTAGTGGAAAAAGAAGAAGAAACCGAAGTTGTTACTGATGTTGCAGCGACTGCTGCTTCTGAAGAAAAAACAGAAATTCTTGAAAATTAAAAGATGGAATCAAAAGGAGCTTATTTCTCTTGATTCCATCTTTTTTCGTTTAAAATAATTAGGCATGTTCTTTGCTTAATTTCTAAAGTTTACTTTTTTAGTTCTTCTTAAATTTGATTTGCTATATTATATTGTGATACACTAAAATATAGTTGTTATGATATTGCGAAGGAAAATTTTAGTTGTAGTTATGGAAAAATGGGTTATTGAATATGGTGGAGATGGAGCAATTGAAAAGTGGTTTGATCTGCTGAGTAAGGAGCAGTTTAAATCAGTTGCTAAAGAATTAAAATTACTGGAGATTTGTGGAAACAAATTAAAATTGCCACATAGTCGATCATTGGGTAAGGGTCTTTTTGAGTTGCGAGAACGTAGGTATGGCTACAGGATATATTATACATTCTTCAGAGAGAAAACGATCATTCTGCTTGAAGCAGGAGATAAGTCTACTCAAAAAAATGATATTAAAAAAGCACGAGTAAGATTAATAAAAGTTGGAAGGGGTGACAATGAAACGGAAAAGTTTTCAGGATTACTTAGAAAAACGCCTTGATAAAGATGAAATCGCTGAAATTGAGCAACAGG
>JAUIHA010000099.1 GCA_030432505.1 bacterium
CCGATATACATACCCGGTCTTTTTCTTACCGCCTCAAGCCCTTCAAGAGCCTGAATATTTTCTGCGCCGTAATTTCCCTGGGTATTCTTATTTTCCTGTGCTTCTTCAGGGCAAAATCTCATTAAAAAAGATGCATACAGGATCATTAATAAATCTATATCGTTAATAGAAAAAAACGAAAAGAAAGATTCCTCAAATAGCGGTTTTCAATACCATGAGTGGAAAAATTCGTGTTATCACACACGATAATAAACCAAAAAGCTTTCCAGCGTGGACTTCATCCTCTTATTACAGATTGTAGACAAAGGGTGCTCTGAAGCGCTATTTATTAATTATTGCTGGTTTTATTTATATTTATTGATTAATATATGTTACTGGCAATCAGCCAAATCTTATTAGTAAAAAATAAATAATCAATATTAGCTGAATAGGTGTAGTTATATGAAAAATGATAATAGGAAGAAGTATTCTCGTAAGAGAAGCGGCCGAAAAGGTCCAAATATTCCTCAGAAAGGGCCAAATGCATTTTGGCTTTTAATCATTCTTTTTGGTGCTATTGTTGCATATCTCTTCTGGTTCAACTCCGTAAACCGAGACATGGAGCATGTAACATTCTCTAAGCTGGTAACGCAAATTGAAACAGACCAAGTGAAGAGCTTGAAGATACAAGACCAGCATGTTCAAGGTCTTTATAAAGATGGCCGTAAATTTGCTGGTTATGTAGCACCAACGGATAATTTCTGGAATACATTGAAAAAACATCGTGTTGATGTTGAGGTGTATCCTCAAGAAAAACAATCATGGGGAGCATATCTGCTGTTATCATTCTTCCCACTAATGTTGATTTTATTGTTCTTCTACTTCAGACAAGGCCAAGGTGGTGGCGGTGGAAGCAAGATTTTTAGTGTTGGTAAAAGCAAGGCTAAATTTTTCTCACCAAACTCCATTAATGTTACCTTCAAAGATGTTGCAGGTATTCCTGAAGCGAAAGAAGATCTCAAAGATATTATCGAGTTTTTGAAAAAGCCGGATAAGTTTGAAAAACTGGGGGCAAAGATTCCGCGCGGTATTTTGCTGAGTGGAGCGCCTGGTAACGGTAAAACACTTCTTGCTAAAGCGGTGGCTGGTGAAGCAAACTGCCCATTCTTTAGTATTAGTGGCTCTGACTTTGTAGAAGTATTTGTTGGAGTTGGGGCATCTCGTGTTCGAGATCTTTTCAGCCAAGCACGGAAAAATGCACCATGTATTCTCTTTATTGATGAGATTGATGCTGTAGGGCGTCAGCGTGGTATTGGTCTTGGTGGCGGTAATGATGAGCGTGAACAGACGCTTAATCAGTTACTTGCAGAGATGGATGGTTTTGCAACTGAGCAGGGCACGGTTATTGTTCTTGCGGCAACTAACAGACCAGATGTACTTGATAAAGCACTTCTTCGTCCAGGACGTTTTGACCGTACGGTTGAGGTTCCATACCCTGATCTTGAAAGCAGAGAACAGATTTTAAAAGTTCATGCGAAAAAAGTTACGCTCAATGAAGAGGTAGATTTACGTAAGATTGCTCGAGGAACACCAGGATTTAGTGGTGCAGACCTCGAAAATATCATTAATGAGGCGGCGCTTCTTGCAACTAAAGCTGATGAGGAATCAATTTTAACGCATCACTTTGAGCAGGCTCGAGACAAGATTATTCTTGGTGCTGAGCGTAAAACCATGATGTTTACTGATCATGAAAAGCGTATGACAGCGTATCACGAAGCTGGGCACACCATGCTTAACATCTTACAGCCAGAGACTGATCCGTTCCATAAGGTAACAATTATTCCTCGAGGCAGAGCGCTAGGTGTTTCATGGTCTCTACCGGAGCGTGATAAGCATTCTCAGACAAAAACAGAGATGCTTGCACGCATTACGGTATGCTTTGGTGGACTTCTTGGTGAAAAGCTTATTTTTAATGATCAAACCAGTGGTGTTGCAAATGACTTGCAGCAGGCAACAAAAATTGCTCGCTCAATGGTAAGACGCTTTGGTATGTCTGAACTCGGACCAATTGATTTTAAGGTCTCCGAAGAGCACCCATACCTTGGACGTGATATGCAAAATCAGCGTGAATTTTCTGAAAAAACGGCTGAAAAGATTGATGCCGAAGTAGAGAATATCATGAATCAGTGCTATCAGAAGGGGCATAAGCTCTTAACTGAGAACATGGATAAGTTGAAGCTTCTTGCTGAAACGTTGATTGAAAAAGAAACGTTGCTTGCTCATGAAGTAGCTGAACTTCTTGATATAGATGTTCGCGCAGACCATCGTTTTTAATACAATTAGAAAAAAAGATAAGTTTTTATAGATTTTTGCCCTAGAATGGGCCTAATAGTCTTTTAAAAAAATAAAGTTTTGGTAAACTGTTAAAGAAATTAAGTCAGCACGAGTATGATTTGCGAAAGGATGTGAACAATGGCTAACGTTTGTATGGCATGTGATAAGAAGCCTCGAACAGCCAATAATGTCAGTCACGCTAAGAACAAAACAGGCAGGTGGTTATACCCAAATGTTCATAAAATGCGTTTCTCCTTCAAAGGACAAACCAATGTTCATCGCGGAGCTGTTTGTACCAAGTGTGTAAAAAAAGGCAAAGTTGTTAAAGTTGTATAGTAGGAAAGTGATTCATGGCTCACGTTAAATCAGCTAAAAAAAGAATTATAACAAACGAAATCAGACGTCAACGAAACGTTGCTCGAAGATCAGATGTAAAGTCTGCAACTAAAAAAGTTCTTGCAGCTATCGAAGCAAATGATTTGGGTTTAGCTAAAGACTTGCTCAAGCAAGCTGAAGCTAAAATTTCACGCGCTAGCGGAAAAGGTGTTTACAAAAAGAACACTGCATCACGCAAAATTAGCAGACTTGCTAAGCGAGTAGCAGCAGCTTCAAAAGTTGCTTAATACTACTCGGCGTTAAGCCAAACTATTTGCGGGGGGACATTATTTCATAATTTAGGGGTCGGTATCATCATGAAATCAGGTGAACTTGTTGTCATTGTTGATTCTGTAGAAACAGCAGTGAGGTTTTATACCGAAAAAATGGGGTTTGATATCGTTGAGTTGAAACCAAGCGATTCAGAAGATAAATCTCTTGGTTTTGTTCAGCTTAAAAAAGGCAAATGCTCAGTCATATTCAGACTTCCATTTGTTCAGGAATATGCTGAATTCAGCTTCATCAAGCGTTGCTTAAGCCGTTGTGTCGGGTTGCAGGTTGAGATAAAAACAGGCATTGATACCTTGTTTGATAAACTTATCAAAAAGGATGTTGATGTTGTTCAGCCTCTTGGCGACGATGTTGAGAATGGCATACGTTCGTGTGTCTTTAGAGATCCATTCGGAATCAAAATTAAATTTGTAGAGCACATCCAAAAAGTTGCACAGGCTGATAAGCCGTATAGCTTTTTTGGTTGCCGGATTGATCCTGCTCGTCTTACCGACCTTGACGAAGCGGAGAAACTGCATCTTGAAGAGATGGTTAATGCGCTTAAGGCATTTGCTATTTCTCGCAGATCAGCGAAGAAGTTTGCAAAATCTGCTCTTAAGAATTTAGTAAAATAGCTAGATAATTACCCATGTTCCGTGCTGATCGAGCTCTTGCTTTGTTGGAATAGAGTTTCGATGGGATTTGGGAAAAAATGTTTTATTGATGTTATCTGTTATATTGTTACAAAAATCAATATATGCTTGTGTGATTTCAAGATAAAGGTCCCATTTATTTTCACTCTTTGCTGTTTTTAATTGATCCTTCTGAGAAGCAACCTTATCGCGTAGTTTCTGTAGCTCATTTTTTAAGAGAATTTGAAGGTTGCGCATTTGCTGATGCTTTGCCTTTATTGCATTAATTTCAGTAATTTTGAGGAGAAAAGGTTTAATACTGTTTTCTACCTTGTTCAGCCGTTTTTCATCATTCCTGTCTCCATTTATAACGATTTGCTTTATCTTGTCTTTTTCTTTCTGAGCTGTGAGTGATAATTCTTGCAGATTTTCCTTAAATGATTTGCCGCTAAAGGCTGCAGAGAAGATGAATAAGAAGAAGAGAGATATATATTTCATAGAGTCATTCCCAATAGAAATTCATTTACTACTCTTAGGGATTGTATGGAGATATATTGCTGAATAGCAACGATTCGCTTATTTTACTTTTTACCTAAAACTCTGCGCTTCAATTCTTCAGGGTCCTGAATCCCTTCTTCAATCTGAATTTCGTATGCTTGCTTAAGGAGCTCTCCCATTTCTTTTCCTGGCTTTATAACATCCAACAAGTGCCGCCCTAACAGAACG
>JAUIHA010000100.1 GCA_030432505.1 bacterium
ACGAATTACGTATGGAAAATGAGCAACTGCGCTCAAAACAACTGTTGCTGGAGGCCAAGCTACAAAAACTGCTTGCGCTTGAGCAAGAAAATAAACAATTAAAAGCACTGCTGCAGTCGTCAATTTATGTGCGTGGTAAAACCATGGTTGCCATGAAGCCCATAATGACCATGACAACCAATAATTCTATCATTGTAAAAGCATGTGGATGCTTACGCACGTGCCTACGCTCCTGTGTGTAGCCACTGCTCTTTAGGTGAACCTTCACCCTCTTCACCATAAGAGATTATTTCATAATATTTGTAACGATCTTTATATTGTTGAGGAGGACGATTATATACAAAATCATATTCCCAACCATCAGTAGGAACATCTGTTTGCCCTTCAAGGTATGGTCCACGCCATTTTGGAGTTCCCGGACTTTTTACAAGAGATGTAAGAGAATCTGGAAAACGCCCCACGTCCATTTTGTAATCAGCAAGCGCAGCTTTAAGCGCTGTCAGTGTTGATTGCGTTGCGCTTGTTTGTCCTTTAAACATAAGTTTTGCAACATTAGGACCGATAAGTGTTGCAAGTAAACCAATAATGAACACTACGACCAAAATCTCGATCATAGAAAATGCACTTCTTTTTTGTGTCATATTCATAAGAAACTCCGTTATAAATAATTATTATTACACACCTGAAATATCACTCATCTGCATGATTGGCAGGAAAATTGATACCACAATAAAACCTACAACAAGCGCCATCACCACCGTCATAACCGGCGTGATTTTTGCCGTGAGGCTATCAGTTAACTCCATCAACTCTGTTACCAACACTCAAAAGCATTTCACCCAGCTTTCCGGATTGCTCACCGGTACTAATCATATAACTTGCAATATTTGGGAAAATACCGGTTTGTTTTAAGTACTTGGCAATTTTACCTTCTTTTATAATATTGTCACGCGCGTTACGCAACTTTTGTGTAAGCACTTTATTGTCCACAATATTACAAACAATATCAAGCGCCTCAGCCAAGTTCACACCACTTTGAATCAGCATACCAAGCGTTTTAGAAAATTGAACAACCGCCTTCGTTCGAGAAAAATAAGCGGTCAGTGGAAACTTTAATACAAACTCATCAAACTTATAACGCCCTCCTGGTGTTGACTTCCAGTAGGAAAAGAGAACAATAAATCCGAAAATAGAAATCCCCAATAGCATAAAATGATTGGTTAAAAAATCTGAAAGATTCACCAAGATTTGTGTTGGCAACGGAAGTTGCTTACCCATTTTAGTAAACATACCCGTTAAGCGCGGCACCAGTACCGTTAACAATCCAACAACAACCAACACACAAAATGAAATCATCATAATCGGATAAGACATTGCCTTTTTAACTTTTTTCCGTGTCTCTTCATCTCGCTCAAGGTAGACGGTCAGTTTTTCAAGAATAGCATCAAGCTTACCACTCGCCTCACCAGCACGTACAAGCTGTACATAAATATTGGAAAAAACCTTTGGATATTTTGCAAGCTGCTTAGCAAGCGCATCACCAGATTTCAAACCATCTTTAACACTAATTAAAAGACGCTTGAACTTTCCATCAAACTGCTCAATCAACAATTCAAACGCTTGTAAAAGCGGCACGCCAGAACGCAGTAAAACACCAAGTTGTTTGGTAAAAATAATAACAACTTTGGGTTCAATAGGACGTTCAAAAAGCATCTTTAAAGAAAATCCTTCTGACGTTGCCCCTTCAGTCATCTCCACAACTTTGGTCGGCATTAATCCTTGTCCACGTAAAAGTTCTTTTGCTCCCTGAATCGAAACCGCATCAATAGTACCCGAAACTTTTTTTCCGCTTCGATTAAAAGAATCATATTGATAAAGAGGCATACAGCACGCTCCCTAATCGCTATACCCTGTGAATTTTACCGTTACTTGAAAAAAATGAATTGTACTTGCTACCATGTGCATGCTATTATAATTTACTATTCATGTTAAATAGAAATTTTTTATTTTCACATTTGTCACTTTACTGTAACAGAAAGGAACTTGTAATGAAAACAAAAAATCTTCTCATAGTTTTTTGTGCGCTCTTCCTTTCAACCTTTGGTCAACACTTAGTCGCACGAACAAACATACAAGAACAAGAAATTGATTTCGATTGCTTTATTGAAAATGATACGCCACTTCAATTCAGCTCCGCACGCGTACGCGATTTTTTCAGAAGTAATCGTCTCCCAACAATTGCGCTCAAGGGAAGAGAGAAACAAGACAATGAAGTAGTACAACAATTCAACGGTTCACTACAAAATTATATTACCGAAGTGTACAATGCACGCGGCTATGCACAACAACTTTCACAAGATGGAACACATATTATTGAACTGCTTGAACTTTGCAACGACCTTGGCCTTGATGCCACAACCGTCTATAGCTGCCTGCGCCTTTTCTATAATAAAATGAAAGCAGCTGAACTTGTTGATGATACCGTTGTACAACAACTTCTTGAACCACTTCCTAATTTACTGAAAAAATATTTTAAGAAAAAAGAAGAGGAACAAATTGTTCGCTCAAATGTTACCTTCTTACGTGAAAACACAGAAAATATTATGCTCTCTCGTTTTACTGAGCACTATGACTACTTCCAAAAAGAGCCTGATATGTTTATCACAAAATTAACCAATGAGATTGATCAAGCATACCAACAAGAACTTGCAAAAATGCGTAGCGAAACTTCAAAGAATGATGAAGATGCTGCAATGACAGAGCGTCTTCGTCAAACCGTTGTTAAATTCTTTGAAATCACACTTGGTAAAACTATTTGGCACATGCAAGCATATGAAGGAATTTGGGATTCATTCCTTTCTCTTGCAAACAACCTGCAAATGCTTGGCGTACATGGTATTTTAGATCACATGGATGATCTTGACGATTTACTTTGGTCACTTGTTCATCGCTTTAATTTCTTTTTAGATCTTCGTGGCTCAACACTACCTCCAGCATTCTTTGATGAAATTGAAAGTGACATTGCAAGTGGCGCCGTATTCTTTTTAGAAGAAGCGGAGCTTGATGAAGGGATTAAGAGTAAAAAGGAATTATTGATTAAAGCTCTTGCAAATGCAAAAACAAAGTCTATTGCATTTAGACGTAGTGGTATTTTCTCAGAACCGATGGTTTAAAATTTTTCTTCTTTAAAATGTAAGGGGTAGTTTTAACTACCCCTTTTTTATTCTCTGCTACTCATTAGCTTTGGCCAATATATTAAAAAAGAATGAACTAATCACACGGCTCTTGAATATGAAGATATGAACCATAATTTTTGATTGTAAAAACATATACGTAACTACCTGATGGACACACTGGTTTGGAACAAGGAATGTATGAACAAAAGGGATGTAATATTGTTCCTCCCTTAGAATCAGCTGCTATTTTTACTTCAACTTTTTTTACCTCTCCTGGTAAAATATGCTCTGTGTTATATCTAGCAGACATAATACCATGTATTCCCCCACCATTCTTACAAACCACCGAATAGGCAATACAAAACTTGGTATCATTTTCGAAACGAACAAAAAGTTTTTGGGCAGATAAATTTGACACACAAAAAGATAGAATCAGTAGCTTTAGTAATTTCATATTGTTTTTATTCTTGAACTGTACTTATAAGACCTGCATAACCATGAAGCTCTAGGATAACAGTAATATCTTGATTTGTATCCAAATAGACAAATATGTCAGATTTATTGAAATGATCATTACTTGAAAGACTATAGGTAACCATAACTGCATTACCTCGAAGAGCAGCATTGTGGGTCACTGTATTTCCTGCAACAATACCATTTTGCCCACAAATCACTTTTTTATGTTCATCATAAAATTTAATTTGATAATGGACCATGACATCTGCTCTATTATCAATACGAAGGCCTCCATAGAGATTGTTTTTAAAACACAGTAGTCCACAGAAAAAAGATATGATTTTTAGTGTTCTTTTTATCGTAACCATACACATCATTTAACACATTGCAATTCTTGAAGACAAGTTAAAAATTATTTTGGTTTTTATGTAATTTAATGTTTTTTAAAAGACAATGAGCGAATTGATGTTTTCTCATCAATGACGAGATCAAAGTAACCACTTTGTGCATATTTTACGACCAACTCCTTGTCATGACAAATAATCAACACCGTCAGTCCTGTTATTTTCACAAGGTCACTTAAAAACGACATAACCATATCAGCATTTTTATCATCAAGTGCTGCAGTTGGTTCATCAAGCAATA
>JAUIHA010000101.1 GCA_030432505.1 bacterium
ATATTTTTTGCTACCTTCGCTCAAGATCTATACGTATCCCTCCATAACATTTTATCCAAAGAAGGAGAATGTATTCATGATTGGCAAAAAAAGATTCTTAGGCTGTCTACTGCTAGCCCTTTTCGGGGTTTCTTTTTTCTCAACAAGCAGCATCATCGCCAACGAGGCAGGCAACACGCCATATATAACTTCAGAGAATTGTGAACTCGCATCAGCACTTCTTGCATCAGCCATGAAAAGTGCTGATAAAATGCCATGCAATACCAACAAATCTCGAATAAGCCGCTTTTATTCAAAAGTGTTATCTGATACATGTAGTGCACTCAACAATTTATTTGCCAGCTACAACCTACATAAACATGGTGAAAGCATTCTGGATGCACGGGACCCAGCTCTGTGGGCAACGGTAGACTTAGCGAAACTCGCATCAAATTTCATTGCCCCAAGCCGTATTTTTGATCTTGAGGAAAAGGATAAGATTGGAGGAGAAAAACACCTTGAGTACGCAGCGCGTCACTATCTTCTACCAATCATTGATTCTGCAATGATTGTTGGTCGAGCATACCACAACAAATATTACACCGAAGAAGAGCACAAAAAGCAAAAATTCTTACTCACTGCTGCATATGGTATAGTACGAGCACTTGACGGACTCCTGGAGTCAAAAAACTATTCTTCTGAAGCATATACCTATGCTTCACTGCTTGTATACCATCTCGCAAATTTTGTTGTTGTTGGAAACAAATATTACAATAAACAAGATAATAACGAAGAAAACAAGATAGCTACGCATAAAAGTAAACTGAGTGAGCTTGACGATGAAAGCGATGATGAAGAGGAGGATCTCCCAAGTGTTGCAGACAAACTTAAAGAAATAGACACTTTCCACTGGGCTTCTCTTAAGAAAGATATTCTCCATAAACTCAGAAGCATTGACCCTGAAAAAGCTGAGGGTTTTGTTAAACATGATCTAGAAAAGCTTAAGAAAGAAGTTGTTCACGAATCAGGCGAAAGCAGCTGGGGACGAAGCAATGAAGTCAAAGAAAAGCACTTCAAAGCACTTATAGCAAAAATAAGTACTCAGTGGAATAAATAATTCCTAAAAAATAGGCGTAGTGTTAAAGCTGCGCCTATTTTTTTATTATCTTAATTTATTAGTGAAAACCTTGCCCGAAAATATGCTTAATTTTCCCACATATTTTATCACAATATGCTTTTGCTTTATGCATTTTGAGGACACCAAGGCCATAGTATATTAGCATAAATCCAAGAAGACAAACCATTAGAGGAACAATAATAAATGACGCCCATACCACTAGTATCACACCTGCGATAATAGCACCTAGGCCCTTAAGTGTTTCTGAATTAGGCATCGGCATTTTAGGTTTTTGTGGCTGCTGCTGATTTCCAAACGGTCTGTTATTGTTATTATCATTCATTCCATTCATTATCAGTCTCCCTTTTTACTAATAAAAGTATTATCCCAAATTATTCAAAAATAAAAAAAAGCACGCATCTGGTTTGTTTTAGCGTAGCCTGATTATGGTAGAAATATCAAGAATATTAAAGAAGAGCAGCGGGCTAAAAAACGTCAACTCCCTCCATTCACCCCTCCTAATTGACAGGTAGAATCAACCTATAGTGCAATTCAAACTTAAAAATCCCCTTTGCATAATATATCAATTTGATATATACTCAATATATCAGTTTGATATATTATTTACCCAGGGAGAATATTATGGGAAAAAAGGCTAAAAGCCAATTTGCCATTCTAGGAATGCTCGCACTACTAAAAAAAAGCTCGGGATATGACCTTAAGAAACATATGGAATCAAGTACCCAGTATTTTTGGAAAGAAACATTCAGCTCAATCTATCCAGTACTTGAAAACCTAGAAAAACAAAAGCTCATTACAAAAGAAGAAAAAGCGACAAATAATGAACGTAAACGTAACCTTTATACCCTCACTGCTGAAGGCCGCAAGACGTTAAAAAATTGGCTCGTAGAGCCTCCTGAAAGTATTCAGCTAAGAAATGAACTTATGCTCAAACTTTTTTTCGGCACAATGATTCCTGTAGAAGTTAGTATTGAGCATTTAGAAAAACATAAAGAAAAACTGGAAGATAAATTATCAACTTATAAAAAGGCACAAAAAGAGCTCGCCAATGATAACTCGCCAGAGTCCATTTATTGGCTGATCACGGTTGATCACGGAATACGGCAAGCTACAAGTTCACTTGAGTGGTGTGACAGCGCCATTAAAACACTCAAAAAAGCTGTAATCCAACAACAAAAAAATAAGTAATTGTACGAAAAATTGGAGGAATACCCATGCAAAAAAAGTTTACTTGTACCCTACAATGCGGACTACCCACTACAAATGACCCAAATAAAATTATTGTCCACGGCGCCCGAGAGCACAATTTAAAAAATATATGCTTTCAAATTCCTAAAGGAAAACTTGTTGCATTAACAGGCCTTTCTGGATCTGGAAAATCATCAATTGCCGTTGAAGTACTGCAAAAAGAATGCCTAAGGCAATACTTAGAATCACTTGGAATGACAACAGACCATATCACAAAAGCAAAGGTTGATAGCATTATGGGCCTGTCGCCATCAATTGGAATTTCTCAACGAGTCACAGACTTTAATCCCCGCTCAACGGTTGGAACAAAAACAGGAATCCTTGCCATTTTAAGAAATTTATTTGCAACCATTGGCCGCCAGATTTGTACTGGTTGTAGCAAAAATATTAAACAACCGCTGCAGGAAAAAAGTAAACTGACTACCATTGAAACCAATGAAAAAATTGGATCATCATCAAAAAAAATAAAACGAAGTTATTTTGACTGCCCACATTGCAAACAACAGCTTGAAACATTAAAAATGGCCCACTTTTCATTTAATACCATAGTGGGCACATGCAAAACGTGTAAAGGAATTGGAGAAACGATAAGCGTTGATATATCAAGCTTACTGAACGAAAAAAAATCAATCCAAGATGGTGGCGTTACGCTCTGGGACCAAGCAACAGCACGCTACTATGAAAAGATTATACAGACAGCAAGCATCCACTATCAATTCAACTTTGATACCACCGCAGCAATACAAGATTACACCAATGACCAAAAAAACTTTTTGCTCCACGGCATTACGCACCCAGAGTTTATTAGTTCACATAAGCACATCAAAGAGCCAAAAAAGGTTAGTGAAGGACGATACGAAGGAATTGTCCCATACCTACTCAAAAGATACAACAGCAATGCAGGCAAAGTACCAAGTGCCATTAAACGTTACATCGTACACTCACCATGCTGGGAGTGCCACAACACACGATTAGGCAAAATCGGAAGAGAGGTAACGGTCAATGAAAAAACCATTACAGATGTTGTAAAACTTAACCTCAAAGAGCTCCATGCTTGGGTTAACAATGTAAGACAACACATCTCGGACGATGAACAACTCGTACTCACAACACTCTCGGATGCACTTAAAGAACGAATAGGGAACTTAATAGAAGTCGGCTTAGACTACCTCTCACTCGATCGAACACTTCCCTCTCTCTCAATGGGAGAATCTCAACGAGTGCGTCTGGCATGCGTA
The DNA here is from genome assembly GCA_030432505.1 of bacterium. Taxonomy (GTDB): domain Bacteria; phylum Babelota; class Babeliae; order Babelales; family RVW-14; genus JAUIHA01. Next base: position 3,604 of record JAUIHA010000101.1, read on the forward strand.
CTTGGTAGTGGCCTTACAGGAGTGTTGTACATTCTGGATGAACCAACCACAGGCCTGCATCCACATGACACTGCAAAGTTATTAAAAACATTACGTATGATACAAAAGGCAGGAAACACTGTATTAGTCATTGAGCATGACCCTGACATCATTGAAAAGGTTGATTACATCATAGACGTAGGGCCTGGCGGAGGAAGCCTAGGAGGCAATGTTGTTGCTGCAGGAACTCCCGCCGAAATTAGCGCTTGCAGTATATCAACAACAGGGAAATATCTCACAAAAAAAATACCGCACAAAGACAATAATACTCATACACATAAAAATAATAGACTTATTATTCATGGAGCTCATGAACATAACTTGAACAACGTTGATGTAAGCATTCCAATCAATCAGTTTGTAGTCCTTACCGGTGTTTCAGGATCTGGAAAATCAACGTTCTTGTTTGAGGTTTTAGCAAAAGTAGCACAAAAGCACTTCAATCATGCAAACGTAATCCCCGGAAAACATACCTCTGTCGAGGGCTTAACGTATTTAAATCGAGTAGTAACTGTTGACCAATCTTCGATACGAAAAACAAAGTCATCACGCTCTAATGTTGCAACATATACAAAACTATTTGATCTTATTCGCGATTTATTTGC
>JAUIHA010000102.1 GCA_030432505.1 bacterium
TCGTTACACGCTCTACGCAAATCACCATCAGTAATTAGACCACGCAGGGTGTTCTTATCATCAGTTACAAGGCCAACACCAAGTTTTTTTGATGAAATATTATAAAGAACATCTTTGAATGGCATATGCTCTGGGAGCAGTGGTAATTGTTCTCCCGTATGCATTAGGCTTGATACCTTGAGGAGTAAACGTTTACCAAGCATTCCTGCTGGATGGAAACGAGCAAAATCTTTTTGTGAAAATTCTTTAATGTTACTGGTTACTACTGCAACAGCATCTCCAAAAGCAACCATAACTGTTGAGCTGCTAGTTGGTGCAAGATTAAGTGAACATGCTTCTTTTTCAAGTGGAAGTAAAATACTTAAATCAGCCTGGTTGTAGAGTGGCCCTTTGTCGCAACACCATAAAACCGTTTCATTTCCTTGTGATTTCAAGAATGGGAAAATGTGTTCAAATTCTGACCCGGAACCACTTTTAGAAAGTGTAATAAATAAATCATCTGGTTGAATAACACCAATTTCTCCATGGAGTGCATCTGCAGGATGCAAAAAAATTGATGGGGTGCCAATGCCGGCAAAGGTTGCAGCAAGCTTACGTCCAATAAAACCAGATTTTCCGTTACCAGAAAAAATGACTTTACCTTTGGTATTCAAAATTTTTGCCACCAACTCATGGGCATTTTCAGGAAAATTATCAACGATATTATTCAGAGCTTGAGCTTCACTCTTGAAGACAGAAATAAGCTCGTGCTGGACAGGAAGAGGAGAGAAATTAGGATTGAGATTCTTCGTGGACCTTGTTGAGTAATTCATTGATACGCTCCACCTTTTCTTTTTTGTCGTCAAACAAGAAAGTAAGATTTGGCACGTACCGCCCACTTGATACTTGTGAAAGAGCTTTTCTAAGAGATGGTTTATAGAGCTTGAGTTTTTCAAGTGCTTTTTTGAAGGTAGCCAGGTTAGCCTCAGTATCGCTTTCAGCATATCCTGAGAAGTATACGTAGCAAATACCTGTGTCGTTAGACAAATCAACACGAGTAACAAAAACCTCAGCTATGTCAGGTTCTTCGTGAGAAAGATCACAAATTAATTTGGAAATTTCTTGGAAAAAAAATGATTTTTTACGTTCTCTTTTAATTAATACTCAAAATTAGTTAAGAAGGCTTTCAGCGCTCTTGAGGTAATTATTCTTGATAGCACGCATTAAACGTTTACGTTTTTTTTGCGTGTTAGGTTCAAAGTAAACTCTGCGTTTCATATCTCTGATAACGCCTTCACGCTCAATTTTTTTCTTGAGTTGTTTGAGACTTCTTTCAAGGTTACCCTGAACTTGAATTTCAATGTTATATGATTTAGCCATGGCTGAAATCACCATCCTTTGTTTGATTTGATTAAACAATTTTTTATAAAAACCTATAACGATTATACCTGAAGGGGTACTCATTGTCAAAGATTTGCCCCTTTGGCCCGATTAAATCTCCCTTTTTTTGACAATGTGTATAATCTTGCGACCTCTCAATTTTTGAGAAAATTGCATCAGATGCGCTTTTACCTTGACCAAGTAGGCTTTTTTGATAACCTTAGTGCACATACTCAAAATGTGCCGAAGTGGCGAAACTGGTAGACGCACGGGACTCAAAATCCCGCGGTGGCGACACTGTGTCGGTTCGAGTCCGACCTTCGGCACCATCCTACGCCCTACGTGTTCAAGCGCTATGGCGTGATGGTAGGCCATTTTACAGGAGAAATTAATGTTTGATGAAGCATGCATTTTCTGCAAAATCGTTCAAGGAGAAATCCCAAGCAATCCGGTTATGGAAAACGAGTATGTTCTTGTTATTCCAGATCTTCATCCCAAAGCTCCAATCCATTATCTTGTAATGCCAAAAAAGCATATTATCGATATCGGCCATTTGACTGATGATGACGACAACTATAGTCTAGAAATGGTGAAGATGGTGACCAAGGTTGCACAAGGCCTTGAGGATCCTAAAGCCTTTAACATCGTTTCAAATAATGGGGCAAAAGCCGGTCAAAGTGTTTTTCATATGCATTGGCACTTCTTGGCAGGTAAAAATATTTATGGGAGCGGGTTTTCTCTGTGATTACGCCAGTTTTACGAGCTAAAATTCTTATACCAACAGCGTTCGTTTCGTTGATTGGTCTTTTTTCATTTAGTTACTACATTACGGTACGTTTTGCCGGTGCTGGTGACCGTGTGATTTACGGGAAAAAACAATCAGATCTTGCTGCAGAAATCCGTGATGAGCTGCTTGCTCGTAGTGATACGCAAGAAGTTTCATACAGATCCTCTGATGGAACAAAAATTTCAGGAATATTTTTTAAACGAAAAAATGCTAAAGCAAACATGCTGTGTTGTCATGGGTATCGTGGCAACAAAGAATTTATGTTTGGTTTGGTGAATTTGTTTCCAGAATACAATTTATTATTTTTTGATTTTCGAGCGCATGGCCAAAGTGGCGGAAGCTATATTTCACTTGGGTGCCATGAATACAAAGATGTTCTTGCAAGTGCAGAGTTCTTAAAAAATAAGGCACAGAAAGAGCAGGGCAAAGAGTTGCCATTCATTTTACTTGGTATATCTATGGGTGGGTCATCAAGTTTAAAGGCAATGGAATTTGAGCCGGATCTTTGTGATGTGTTGATTATTGATTCAGCATTTTCTGATTTGCCAACCATGTTTATGCGTGGTTTTCATTTAAAAGTTGGTTTGCCGCATTATCCATTTTTCCCGGTTATGCGTGCTATTTTTCACTATCTTGGTCGCTGTGATATTCAAAAAATGTCGCCAGTTGAAACGGTGAAAAATATCAAGAAACCAATTCTTTTTATGCATTCATGTAACGATGCATTCATTCCAGCAGCGCATAGTTTAAAGCTGTATTCTCATGCACGAAGTGATAAAAGTAAGATTGCAATAGGTCCAAATTGCAGACATGGGTGGCTTCATAATTACCACCCACATTGGTTTAAACGTAAAGTTTCAAGATTTTTGAACAGAACGGTTTTTGCTGAGAAGTTTTAACTGTTTTTGGATGATTGAATCTTTTAGTATTGAGTTGTTTCCAGAAAATGGCTTATAAAAATCTGGAATTTGTGTTTTTTTATGTGCTTTTTCTAATAAAAAAAAAACAAAATCAATTCTTTTCCTCTTTTTTTTAGAGATCTTCTTTTTGTTTTTTCTGAAGGCCTTTTGTGCTTTTGTGATAAAATCGTTGCAGCCTTTGATTGTGTATTCCAATTTGTGTTAAAAAAAATTAACCTGCTTGTTTTCGAAGTATTTTTTCGGCCTTGGCAAATAAATCTTCATGTTTTTCGGAAGTATGTATTATATACCTTGGTTTAACTTGTTTGAGGATTGTGCTGAGAGTTATTTTTTTTCGTTTTAATATTGCCGGGCAACGTGTCGATGGATTGTGAAAATTAGTGAGTGTCCTACGGAAATCAAGAACATCTTCTTTTGAGAATCTACTTTGTATGTATTTGATAATTGCTTGTTTGTCAGTAGATTCACCAAATTTTTCAATGGCATAAAGCAACATAATGCGAAGACGTTGTGCGTATGGCAAGTGCTGCAAACATTGCTGTTCTTCAAATTTAAAGTGAATTGCTTGAATATTTGCATGCGTGAATAGCACAACCGAAAGCAGGGCGAGTACAAAAAAGCTTTTCTTCATAAATTATCCTAGTTTTACAGATCCTCTTTTTGAGAGATATAGTATTTTATAAAATTTTCGAATATTGGAGTAGGCTACTATGCATAAGGAATAAGTCAAATATTCCCTTTAGAATCGGATTTTTCTTCTAGATTTAAACTTATTTGGTAAACAATTGGTATTGCCCGCATGATTACTTGATTGTAATACATATAAAATTAGATAAAACTAGAAAAATTAACGGATAAAGGTATAGATTAATTTTTTCATTTTTTCCCTGAGCGTAGAGGGAAATGTCTTAATTGAGCTTGGGTAAGAAACGCTGTTTCTATATCCCATACATATGTAGTAATTTCTTGTTCTGAAAATTTATTTTTTATTAAAGTGTCTTTAAGTCTCTTTATTCCGTCTGTTATCGAGAAGAAATGTTGAAAGTTAAGTGTTTTGATTACAAAGTTTGTTAGTTTTCTAATATCTTTACTACCGTTATTTATGCGTATTGTTAGGTATACATCTTTAATGATTTGATCACGATCAACAATTATA
>JAUIHA010000103.1 GCA_030432505.1 bacterium
CATATAAAAGACTACGAATAAAGCCATGATGTGGATATTTCTTACTCCCATCCAAATAGCGACTCATGATGTAAGAGTACCCATCATAATCAAGGTGATACCAACGCACAAAAATACTATGCATTATCATTGGATCATAACTAAAGCAACCTGGGGTAAAATTGAATGGATTGGATATATCTTCATCATCCATGTGTTGAATAACAACGGGATTCTCAGTCCCATCATCTTCCTCATTATTCACCATTGAGGTATCAACATCTTCAAGAATAACGGTGTCATCAACCATCCTATCTTCTTCTTGCGAATCCATTAGTTGCACTTGAGTAGTTTCTTGCTGTGCATTATTCATTTGTTCTGTTTTTTTTTCAGGCTCTGAAACATACTGAGAAGAAGAATTTCTACACAACACCCAATCAAGAAAGCTTGCTTCCATGTTATGCGTCGAAAATACCGATATAAAAATTGATAGAATAAATGCAGTTATTGCCTTTGTTGTAAGCCTAATCATTTCTACCACCATTTACTTTAAAATATCGTGCTGATTCAAGCATTGAGCCTTTTTTGTTAATAAGAGACAGCCCTATAGCTCGAAAATCAGACCAATCAAATTTACTTTTCTCTAACATTTCAAAAACCGATTCTGAAGAAATCTTTAGCTCTCTGACTTGATCAAGATTGTAGGAATGATGAAATTCCATGAGAATAGGACCTTTCTTTTGCCACAAGAATTGCTTATCCAATCCATATAGATGAGCCTTTTTCTTATCTCCACAATACTTCTTATCTATCTTGTTAAACTCTTTTTGATACCAATCATCGGCCTCTTTCAACGCATCTTGTTTTGCTAATTTAAATTCGGCATATCGATAAAAAATACAAAACAATAAATCATGAAAATTATATTGTTTACCATATTTATTCAAAACAAACCTATAAATCTTCGGATCAACTTTCTCCCATTGCCCAAAAATTACATCTACTGCATCTCTTCCATAGCGAAACTTTTGATGAATCTTGATAAGTGGATTTTCTTCTTCTACAAATTTTTGAACATAAGTCACTTGAGTACTTCTTTTAGTACTTACTATCGGTTTAGCAACATACTTCGTTGAGCCGCTCCGACAAAACAAGAAATCAAAAGGACCTGCTTCCATTTTATGCGTTGAAAACATCGATATAAAAATTGATATAATAAGAGTAATAATTGTACTCATGATAATCCCCCATTTTCATTTAGTTCCATTTATATAAAAAGTGCTTAAGAAGGCACATTACTAGTGTACCAAACAAATAATAAATGTCAAATAGGAATAAATTATTATTTGTAGTGATTTGATGCTCTCAGAGGGGATAATGGTATTTTTAGAGCTAGAGGAGAACCACGACAACACTTATATTATCAGTACTCTTTTTCTTTATAGCCTTTCTAACCAATTCCTTAGCAATCGCATCAGCCTCCATAGTACCTCTGTTTTCCTCGATAAATTTCACTACCTCTTCATTTTTCATCACATCCCAAAGTCCATCAGAAGCAACGACTATACATTTGATGGAATCTCTTGGAAACATCATGCACTCAGGCTTTGCAGAAATGTTTAATTTTTCTTGCATCAAAACGGTTAATTCATCAACTGCATCTAAATCAACCGTATACTCACTATCATTCTTATTGGCCAAATAAGCTTTCTTTCGAGTAACAGCATTACCAAAAGCTCTTGATACACTTAATTGTCCATCTACTCGATTTTCAAAAACTTCACTTCCTGATTCAATAATCCTTGCTGTTTCAGTTTCACATGTCGGCTTATGATCAGAAGTACAAAAAATTTGATCCTCAACGGTTTGCAATACCACTCGAGAGTCACCAATCCATGAAACGATTATATCGCTGTTATCAACAAAAACACTACTCGCAGTAGCTCCACTATGTACAAAATTTTTCTTTTTTAAAATTGCCCTATCTGTATCCACAAATAGTTTTTGAACGAATTCTTTTGTCCATGGGTTACCCTCTAAAAATTTTTCAGCCATACCACGAGAAAGCAACTGACATGCTTTGTGAGCAACTCCATATCCCTGAGAATCTAGTTTATTTAAGTTGGGATTTCTGAATGATTTTCTCAATTTTTTTCCATGCCCATCAGCAAGAACAACAGCTACAGCACCATCAACTTCACAAACTACTGTGCAATCCTCCATTGCAGACCTATCATTTTGAGCCTCGGCCACTCCAATAAACATAGTATCTATAATACAATATTCAGCATCAATCCTATTACTATCATCGTCATCAAGAAATTTCGAATCTTGAGAAGTAAAAGCAAGTACTTTATATGGTTTACTTCTCGTATCTTCAGCACTACAGTCATGAACAGCACTGAGATTTAAGAAAACGAATAAAAAAACAAAATAGTTAAGAAGTTTCATACAAGACCCCGCCCAATACATGAGAAATACATAATTTATAACAAATCGTTCATATAGTAATTAAATCCCCCTATCGACGGGGGACAGTAATCATATACTATTTATACTATTTATCAAGGCATAAAAAAAAGGGTTTTGTTTTCGGACAAAACCCATATATCAAGAATAAGCTTATAGAAAGTAGGATTTATCAAAGTACTGAAAGTCATAATCGCAGCACTGATGTCACCCCGGACTCCGATCCGGGGTCCACATATAACTCCTTGAGGAAAAATATTTGGATCCTGAATCAAGTTCAGGATGACATCTTACTCATTGTAAGCTATGTACAACCTTGATAACGACAACTTACAAGTAAAAACTACTTTAAATCTTGCTTATTTTTTGACTGTTTGTCAGCCTTCACGCCCTTGATATCGCCCAAGTAGCTTGGCAGCTTAACGCCAGACATTGCAGCAATATCATGAAGTGGTGGTAAGCTTTTAATCATACCGCTCATAAAGTCGGCAGTTGCGTTACCATTTTCACCTTTGCCGCTATCCCAAACCGTAACCTTATCAATCTTAATATTCTTGATTGCTTCGGTTTGAAGCTTAACAATCTCTTCAAGTTTTTCGATCATCAACATGGTAGAAGCACTTTGTGCATCGTTGCCACATGATTCAAACAGAGATTTATAACCTTCTGATTTAGCAGCAAGTACCTTGCGTATACCTTCAGCCTCAGCTTTTTTGATAGCAAGAATTGCTTCTGCTCTACCTTCAGCTTCAATGCGTGCTTTTTCAGCAGCAGCTCGTGCAGCAATTGCAATTTTTTGCTTTTCAATTTCTTTTGGTACCACTTGCTCAGCTTCAAGACGCTTAATTTCAGCCTCAGCTTTTGCTTGGCTAATTTTAGCAAGTGCCTCTTGCTTAGCAATTTCACCACGTTGTTGCGCTGCAGACTCTCGTTCTAAAAGATCCGCATTCACCGCAGCAATACTTGCTTGCGCTTGGTTTTCACCTTCAACCGCTTCAGCATTACGCGCAGCAACATTAACACGACGTTCTCTTTCAGCTTCTGCTCGTCCACTTTCACCATGCTTGAGCTGCTCAGCAACGTCAATTTTCGCTTGGTTAAGTGCTGTTGAAACTGCTTTTTTACCAATCGCTTCAATGTAGCCAGACTCATCAGTAATATCGGTAATGTTCACGTTAATGAGTGCAAGACCAATCTTTTTAAGCTCTGGCTCAATGTTGCTACGAATCTCTTGCAAGAAACGTTCACGGTCTTTATTAATTTCCTCAATAGTCAAGGAAGCAACCGTTAAACGAAGCTGACCAATAATAATTTCAGTCGCCATCATTTCAACGTCTTTGCCGGTTAAATCAAGCAAACGCACTGCTGCGTTGTTCATTGCTTCTGGTGTTGTATCAACCGCAACAGTAAACGTACTTGGCACGTTAATTCGAATGTTATGGTGAGACAACGCTGACTTAAGTGGAATGTGAATGGTCATTGGCGTTAAATCAAGATATGCATAATCCTGAATCAATGGCCAAATAAACGCACCACCACCGTGATAACATTTTACCGAACGCCCACTTGCAATCTTACCGTAGACTGCCAAAATCTTGTTTGATGGACAACGTCTGTAACGGCTCGCAAAAAAGAGCGT
>JAUIHA010000104.1 GCA_030432505.1 bacterium
CGCTGGATCCTATTTTGCTCAATATGATTTTATCAAACGGCGCGTAAAACCCCGTCACTTCTAGGGCGGGGATATAAGCGCCTTGTGGTGATTAATTTAGCATTCGATAATAGATAGATCAATATGGTACTTAAATCTATTTAATGTGGCGAAAAGCAGAGGTAGGGGCTAAAACATGATATGTGTTACATTATTCAAAATGGTCAGTCATGTGTGGTAGATTTGCTTTCTATAGTTCAGCACAACAAGTGAAAAGACAATTTGATATTCAGTTTTATCTTGATTTTCCACCTAGATACAACATATGTCCTGGTCAATCTATCTCGGTCTTAGCATATGAATCCGGCACTGTTAAAGCTAAAAATGTTGGTTGGGGGTTTTGATTGCCAAATGGTTCTAAGCGTTCAAGGTCTGAAAAGAGCTTTCCATTTGCTTCTTCTAAATCAAGATACGCATCTAAAGTAATTTTTGGCTGCAAGTCATCAGGATCAACATCACGCGCAACAATCTCTTCAAGACGGTGCTTAAACTCAGGTAGATTCTCTTTTTTAAGCGCCAAGCCAGCAGCAAACGAGTGTCCACCAAATTTAATCAGTAAGTCTGAGCATTCTTGCAAGGCATTAAAAATATTAAATTCAGGAATTGATCGACATGAGCCTTTTGCAACGCCTTGCTTTTCATCAATGTGAAAGAGCAGTGTTGGGCGGCCAAAATTGTGTGAAAGTTTTCCAGCAACAAGGCCAATAACACCTGCAGGCCATTTTGTATTGCCAGCCATGATGATATTTTCTTCGTTGAGATCAATTGTACCATTGATGATGGTATGTTCAATTTGCTGATAAATTTCACGGTCAATGCGTTTACGCTCTTCATTCATTGTCTTGAGCGTGCGACCAATACGTTGTACCTCTTTTTGATCAGAACTAATCAAAAATCTAACCGCTTCACGAGAGTCATCAAGACGGCCAAGTGCATTAATTTGTGGTGCAATCATAAAACCGATATCAAGCGAACTAAAGCGTGCTTTGGTTAATCTGCTATTCTCAGCTAAAACGCGTACGGCTAAACTTTTTTGACGGTTGATTTTACTCAAACCATTTTTCACCCAAAAACGGTTTTCTCCCATGAGTGGGACAACGTCGGCAACGGTACCAAGCATCAACAATTCATATACCTTATCGGGTAATGTTTTGCCAAGTTTGTCATAGATTAAACTGATTAATTTAAACGCAACGCCAACACCGGCGAGTGATTTAAATGGATAGTTACAATCGTTTCGGTTTGGATTGATAACAGCCAGGGCGTTTGGAAGGGTATCGAGCTGGCGATGGTGATCAGTAATAATCAGATCAATGCCAAGTTTTTTAGCATCCTCTGCCGGTTTGTGTGCAGTGATTCCATTATCAACCGTGATGATAAGATGGTAACCATTTTCTACCGCTTTTTTTACAAATTTACTGGAAAGACCGTATCCATCTTTTTTACGATTCGGTAAGAAATAATTAATGTTAGCACCAAGAGGAATAAGACCTAATAGCATGAGTGATGATGACGTGGCACCATCAACATCATAATCACCAAAAATAAGTATTTTTTCTTTGTTTTCAATTGCTTTGAGAATTCGCTCTACTGCGATATCAACATCTTTGAGTAAACGGCTATCTGCAACATCTTGTTCAAAGGTGCTAAAAAGAAAAGAACGCACTTCTTCAGCATTCGTCATATCCCGAGAAAAGAGGGTATGTGCAATTGGCTTGCTGATGTTGTGCGTTTTACTTATTTCTTGAATGGTATCATCATTTGGTTCTTTGAGATACCAGCGATATTTTAACCCTTGGAAGGTCATCTTTTTTGATTCTTCTGAGGTTATTTTTTTTGTCTTTTTAGGAGAAGCTTTTTTTGCAGTTGATTTCTTTTTTGCCGGTTTTTTCATACGTTTTTTTTGTGTTGTGCGTGTTGTTTTTGTTGATTGTGCCTGCATACTTCTCTCTCCTTTTTTAGTTCAAGATAGAACACTACTGTATGTTATACAACATTCTGTATTACAGGGCAAATGATGTTCTAGATGGTATCTCTTTACGATGTCATCCTGCGTGTCCGTCGTAGCCACCTGGGCGTAGACTGGGTGACTCGATTCAGGATACAAATGTTTTTCCTTTTGTTCTTTGAAATAAGGGGATTACATTTGGACCCTGAGTAACAAGCTCAGGGTGACAATCAAAAAATCGATTATTATTGTTCCAAGAATGGAATTCAATAATTGCACTGAGCAGGTTTAAAGCCTCGAAGCTGCTTACTCTTCAGCTTTGTCTTCTTTTTCCTGATCCTTTTGGATTTTCATTGTAGGGAAAAGAATGACATCTTTAATAGAGCTGGTGTTGGTTAACAACATGGTTAAGCGGTCAATACCAATGCCTACACCAACAGCAGGTGGAAGGCCATACTCAAGTGCATGAACATAATCTTCATCGTAGTAATGAGCTTCGTCATCACCATCTTCACGTGCGCTTGCTTGGTCTTTAAAGCGCTGTGCTTGATCAATTGGATCATTCAACTCACTGAACATATTTGCAAGTTCCATTCCAACGGCAAAGAGTTCGCAACGAGCTGCAATTTCAGGATTGTTAGCATCGCGTTTTGCAAGTGGTGAAACTTCAATTGGGAAGTCGGTGATGTAGGTTGGCTGAACGATTTTTGATTCAACACATTCTTCAAACATTGTGTACAATTTCAAGCCATAGCTTGGAGTACCCTTGACTTCAATTTCATGTTTTTTAAGGGTCGCATCAATGTTTGCTTCACTGATATCACTTTCTGAAAAACCACCAATTTCAAGGAGCGAGTCTTTAATGCTCAAACGCTTGAATGGTGCGGTGAAATCAAGTTCTTTGTCTTGATAAGGAATTTTATGTGAACCAAAGTTCTTTTCAACAACTGATTGAATGAGTTGTTCAGTAAGCGCCATACCATCTTTGTAATCACCATGTGCCATATAATATTCAAGCATGGTGAATTCAGGGTTGTGCTTTGTTGAAACCCCTTCGTTTCTAAAGTTTCTGTTGATTTCAAACACACGTTCAATGCCACCAATGACGAGACGCTTTAAGTAAAGCTCTGGTGCAATTCTAAGATATAAATCCATGTGGTAGGTATTGTGGTGTGTGATGAATGGACGTGCCGCTGCACCACCAGGAATAGGATGGAGCATTGGAGTTTCTACTTCTACGAAATCTTGAGTTTGTAAAAAGTTTCTGATTTCTTGGACAATGCCACTTCGTTTAATGAACTTTTCTTTACTTTCAGGGTTACTCATCAAATCAAGGTAGCGTTGTCGGTAACGTTGTTCAACGTTTGCAAGTCCGTGGTATTTTTCAGGAAGTGGGTGTAAGCATTTACTCAAGAGCTTGAGCTCAGTTACTTTGAGGGTTACCTGGCCGGTTTTGGTTGTGAAGAAGGTACCTTGTACCCACACATAATCACCGGTATCAATGTCGCGTTTGAAGTGTTCAAACGTATCATCACCAACAAGGGTCTTTTTTACGTAAATTTGTAGGGTGCCGGATCTATCTTGTAGGTTAGCGAAAAAGGTTTTTCCGTGGTCCCTGGTAGTCATGAGTCGGCCAGCGGCTGTGTATTGCTTTTCACCGTCTTGCTCTTTTTCATAATCGGCAAGAATATCAGTAGCCTTGGTTTCAACCTTAACAGCATTTGGCCAAGGTTCAATACCACTTTCTCGCATAGAAGTAATCTTTGAGAGACGTATTTCATGCTCGCTTGATTCTTGTTCGTGAGATTGCTGACTCGTTACGATATCTTTTTCATTTTTCATTTTCTACCTGAATGTTTGTTTACGCGGTGAATCTAATAAACCCTTCCAGGAAAAGTATACATCAAATGGGCCTGAATGTAACCAATAAATCTGGAAAAAGGATCGATTTTATAAATGTATTGAGCTGCCAGTGCAAGACCCTTTATCATGATTAAAGAGGTGGTATTGGCGAGGTCTTTCGTAACTAAAATGTTAGGAATATGCATGTATGTGCAGAATAGTTTCTTACGTCTTTTGTGTCTTTGTTTCATAG
>JAUIHA010000105.1 GCA_030432505.1 bacterium
CTGGGCCAAGCAGCGTTACTAGTTTGACGCTGTCATCCATTAAGAGTTCAAGTGCCATTAACTGTTGGATATTGCGTGCTTGAAAACAGTTCATGATGGTAATTGGTGCAACTTCTTTAAAATTTTTTCCCCCGAGATATCTAAAAAGACGTCTATTCCCAGGGTTTTTTTCACTTGCTAGAATAACAAATTGATTAGTAAAGAGCTCATGATTTTGAACAATTGGGAGTATTTTATTCGGTGACATGCTTTTGAGTTCAGAAGCCGGTAGTGGAATATTAATCCATCCCTTGTAATAATCGTCGTAACTGATTTTACCTTTGGTATAATCTTCAGCGTGAAGACCAAGGACATCAGCTTTAAGACGAACATTAATATCTTTGGTTACTAGTGTGACATTGCAATTTTTTTGTACAAGTTCGTGTGCTGTTTGGATAATAAGGTCATCCTTAATAGCATGAAGATTGTCTGAAAAGGTGACCTCGCGTGGGGTCAAAAAAACTTTGATGATACTTTTCGTTCCATTCGGTTGAAAGGGGACGCCATCATGCAGGCTTCCTTGCATCCGTAGTTCATCAAGGCGCCTAATGACTTCACGGGCGTGGCGGCCTTTTTCATTGGTTTCTCGCTTAAAGGTATCAAGCTCTTCAAGGACGACAAAGGGTATGCCAATTACTACGCCTTTAAAGCTTGAAAATGCATTTGGATCATGAATGAGGACATTGGTATCAAGAATAAAGATTCGATCAGTTCTTATTGGACATTGCTTTTCGTCGTTTTTTGCCATCAATACTCCTTTATAATAATATTCATTTAAACGATTTGAGTATACTGATATGATTTGGTATTCTGCAATACTACGGTATACAAAGTTGTATTAAGACCCTCAAATAGGCAGGACGAAAGGTCGGCATGAGCGAACTGAAAATGAGTCAGGAACTTCATAATATTAGACACTCAGCAGCGCATATTTTGGCACAGGCAGTTACAGAGCTGTTTCCTGGTACAAAAATGACGATTGGTCCTGTTACGCAAACCGGATTTTTCTATGACTTTTTACCGGTAACTAACTTTAAAGAAGAAGATTTACCGCGTATTGAAGAAAAGATGCGTGAGATTGTAAAAAAGAACTATGATATTGTTGGTGGCCAAATACCTAAAGAAGAAGCTCGCCCTATGTTTGAAGGCAATGAATTCAAACAAGAGCTGATTGATGGAATTGAGGACCCAACGGTTGGCGTATATCACCAAGGTGATTTTTATGACCTGTGTAAGGGTGGGCACACTACTTCAACGGGAAAAGTGAAGCATTTCAAACTGACCAGTATTTCTGGTTCCTACTGGCGTGCAGACCGTGATGGTATTGCATTGCAACGAATCTCAGGGATTGCGTTTGAAACGAAAGATGATCTCAAGAAGTATTTGAAGCGCCTTGAAGATGCAAAGATGTATGATCATCGTCGTCTTGGTAAAGATTTGGATCTCTTCTCATTTCATGAAGAAGCTCCAGGAGAGCCATTCTTTCATGACAAAGGTTTATTGATTTATCACAAACTTATTGATTTCATGCGCCACTTGCAGGGTAAGGCATATCAAGAGATTAAGACGCCAGCAATCATGTCAAAAAGTTTGTGGGAGACTTCTGGGCATTATAATTTTTATAAAGACAATATGTATCTAACTGAAGTTGAAAAGGATACGTATTGTGTTAAACCTATGAACTGTCCAGGTTCCATTCTTGTGTATAGCCAGCGTCCTCGTTCATATCGCGAACTTCCTTTGCGTTTGGCTGAATTTGGTTATGTTCATCGTTATGAGTTGTCAGGTGTTCTTCATGGGCTTTTCCGTGTGCGTGCATTTACACAAGACGATGCACATATCTACTGTACTCCTGAGCAATTGGAAGATGAGATTGCACGAGTTCTTGATATTGCAGACAAGGTTTACAATGCATTTGATTTCACCTCAATTGATATTGCTCTTTCAACACGTCCTGAAAAATCTATGGGGAGTGATGAGCAATGGGAATCAGCAATTAATTCGCTGAAAAATGCACTTGATAAACGTGGTATGAAGTATTTCATCCAAGAGGGTGAAGGAGCATTTTACGGTCCTAAGATTGAAATTCAAGTAGAAGATACCATGGGGCGAAAATGGCAGTGTGGTACGGTTCAAGTTGATTTCAACCAATCTGAAAACTTTAACTTAGAATATATTGATTCAGATCAATCCCGTAAGCAGCCAATTATCGTTCACCATGCAATTTTTGGATCTATTGAACGTTTCATGGGAATGCTTCTTGAGCACTTTAAAGGACGCTTGCCATTTTGGCTTTCTCCAGTGCAAGCTCGTGTACTGTTGATTACTGATGAGCAAAAAGCGTATGCTGAACAAATTCAAGAAATATTGTCACAGCATGGGGTCCGAGTGGAAGTAGATGCGTCTGGGGATAAACTTGGTGCGCAGGTGCGACGTGCGCAGCTTGATAAAGTTCCGTGGATGCTTGTTGTCGGGAAAAAAGAGCAGGAGAATTCAACGGTAACACTTCGTACGCTTGATAAACAACAACAGTTTGGTCTTACGGTTGATGATCTTGTGGAAAAGGTAAAAGAGTTATCATATGAGTAATGATTATCCCTTACCCAGTATCGTTAAAAATTCCAAAGATGATTTTTTACAGAAACTAAAAAACCTAAGCTATGAAAGTTTAGAAGAAGCTACAAAAGCTTTTGTTCGTCAGTCCGGTCTTCGCTTGAAGGCCGGAAATTGGCTTTTTGACGAGCGCCCAGGCGAAGCATTTTGTCAGGGTGATGTTGGCGATTTTAAAATTCTTGAAGAACAAAAAGTCAGTTCTCTTTTTACACCGTATGTTGAAAAACATCTCATTCCTTCTGGCTCTAAGGTGATTGTTTTTGGTGATCTTCATGGTGATATTGAAAGCTTTGTTACCATATTGCAACACTTGCAACGCGAAGGCTACATTGACGATGAGTATCAACTTACCAGTGATGATTATTATATCGTGTTCATTGGTGACTATACGAATCGTGGACCGTTTAGCGTTGAAGTAATGATGCTATTGTTCCATCTTTATAGTTGCAATATCGGAAAAGTATTCTTACTTCGTGGTAATCATGAGTATGCCATTTGTAACCGTTTCATGTATCAGCGGTTTCAAGAAGAAGGGCGTGAAGTAGGGCAAGAGACGCTTCTTGGTGAGCTTGCATCAAAATTTGATTTATACTATTTTCCAGACCTTTTATACTGGTACGATTATTTGCCGCTCGCATGTTACCTTGGCTGTGTTGATGAAGAGACCGGAAAAAATAATATGATTCAGTTTTGTCATGCCGGCCTTGAGGTTGGGTATAATCCAGAATCTCTTTTGGTAAGTGAAGAAGCACGTTTTCAAAAAATTACTAAGCTCAATCGCTATAATGCTTTACAAAAAATAAAGAATGAGAAAGAGCTAGAGCATCTTTATAAAAATATCAAAGAAGTTCTTGGTTCCCTTGAAGGGACGGATATGCAAAAACTTGCACATACGTATGGTAAGCAAGGGGGTATAGATTTTAATGATAGCCATAGCCCACTTCGATTCAAGTTTGGTATGCAATGGAATAATTTTTTTACCGAAGACGATGATGCTGGATTTACGGCATCTCTTCAGAAAAAGAATATGTATTTCGGACGAGAAATCACCGAGTACTTTCTGAAAAAGTGGGGTGGTCCTAAAGCAAACCTTCTTTCTATTGTTCGTGGGCATCAGCATTTGAATGAGTTTCATGATGAAATGAATTTAAAGAGCAATATGCTTGATCGCATTAAAGCGGAAAAAGGATGTGCTCGTCAATGGGATGGCATGCTGTATACTCTTGGTGACATGGGTATGGTAACTGGTTATCAATCATTTGCCATTGTGACTATGAAGAGCAAGGTTGAAAAATGGAAGCTGGAACATTTCTTTAAGCGTCCTGAGGAAAAACAGTTTACTTCTGAAAGTTATAAGATGCTTGGAGCGTTGTAGGTTCTTATGTCGAATCTCTCTCCAGGCACAATGCAACTGAGTCTGGGCTTGAGTT
>JAUIHA010000106.1 GCA_030432505.1 bacterium
GTCCATTCTCAATGGTAACGCGGTACTGCGTGGAACGTCCATAGTAGATGATGTCTGCAACCTTACCCTTGATGCAATTTGAAAAACCATCCATAACTTTTTTGGTAATGTATACTTTCTCAGGACGAATACTCATCAGTACTTGGCGCCCAGGGATCATCCATGATTTGTTGTGCGGAAAATACACATCAAACATACCAAGCTGCTCTACTTCAATTTGGTGTACACGTTCACCAACGTGCAGCATTCCTGCAATCAAATTTGTGCTTCCAACAAATGTTGCAACAAATTTTGTTTGTGGAAATTCATAAATTTCTTTTGGCGTTCCAATTTGCTCTATCACACCGTGCTCACTCATGATTGCCATTTTATCAGCAACAGTAAGTGCCTCAAATTGATCATGCGTTACATAGATGAATGTTGTTTTCAATTTATCTTGCAAGTCAATAAGTTCAATAAGCATTTGCTCTTTCAGTTTGAGGTCAAGCGCTGCAAGCGGTTCATCTAAAAGTAAAACATCTGGCTCACTGATGATCGCACGTGCAAGCGCAACACGTTGCTGCTGACCACCTGAAAGATTGCGTGGGTATTTCCACTCATGCCCAGTCAGACGCACGGTACGAATAGTATTCATTACACGTTCATATAGTTCTTTTTTTGGAACACCCTTAATACGCAGGCTGTACGCAATATTATCAAAAACGGTTAGATGAGAAAACAAGGCATACTGCTGAAAAACCGTATTAACTTTTCGCTCATAAATCGGTTGCTTAGTGATGTCTTGGTCACCCAGATAAATTGCCCCGGAGTCAATAGACTCAAGACCAGCAATAAGTCTTAAGAGGGTTGTTTTACCACACCCACTAGGACCAAGAAGTGCAAAGAATTGCCCTGATGGTATTTCAAGATTCAAATTGCCTAAAATCTCTTCGCCCTGAAACCATTTTGAAACAGATTCTACCCGGATTTTACTCATCTTTTTTCCAGAACAATAAGGTAACTAATGACTACGTTATTTCTTCTTTATCTTTGCAAACAACATCGGTATCACGATATCAGCCAGTGTACATGGAATAAGCACCACAACAATCATGTAAGTAAATACAAATCCCATTTTTGTCCACCAATCATGGAACCCAAAACTGACAAGGTATAAAATCGATGCCATTGAACTAATAAAAATGTGGAAGAAGTGAAACCAAACTGAATAGAAAACCTGAATGCTCGGCTTGTGACTACTCATCACCCAACCATTTACCATACCTACAAGAAGAAATGGTAATACCGTGTCCCAGTGACTTACAAAACACCAGTGAAAACTCATTGGTAGTTTTAAAACAGCGCCACCTAAATATGGTAGGAGCGCATCAGAAAGAGTGCAAAAAAATCCTGGCACTGCAAAACCAACAAGTAATCCTTTTAAGACGTTGGAAGAGTAACGACGAAACGTCAACATTGTTCCGGTTGCCGCAAAAAGAATGTGTAAAAAGTGAAAATTATGAAACAAGCGGTATGCTAAAGAACCGTGCGCGTGATCATGCGCATGCCCATGAGAACATACATGTCCCGCAGCCTCCGTTCCACCAAGATGTGATAAGAACGTTAAAATAATCATCGCCAATGCAACAGAAAAAATCGCATACGGCAAATGACACATTATTTCTTCTTTTATAGAATCATGATGTTCAAGTGACCCACCGTGATCATGTCCATGATTATGGCTCATTGTCAGATCCCCAATCGTATAGAATAAAACAGATTCCTTTTTACTGCCTCTTCGTCGCAGCTCTCCACTACAAAGCCGACAGACACTGAGTATACCTCAGAACCAGAGAAAATGAAAGTTTCAGCGGCCTAATAACGGCTAACGGTTATTTAACTTTGCAAGCAAGGCTCTAGCTGTTTCACCATCTTTGTTAGCACGATCAAGATCGATTCCTGGAGTATTTAAAAGTTCTTCTACAATTTTCTGGCTATTGTTACACATAACACGTCCATACTTATCAGTCGACCAATAACTAGTTCTTATATTTTTCACAGCAATTACAAGCGCCGTATTACCATCTTTATCAACATAATTAATTGGTTTTTGCCCAAAACCAAGAAACCAACCTCTAGTCATTTCAGGGTTTTTTAAAAGACTTTGCACTGTACTAAGATCATATTCTTCTATAGCTCTCATGAGAGCAGTTCTACCACATTCGTCAGCATACTTAATGCTAGCACCTGCATTTAAAATAACTTTTACAACCTGAATGGAATTGAAGCTATCTTTTCCGATAGGACCAGCACGTCCTACAGCGTACATTAATAGTTTGCCGTCACTAACATCAGCACCTGCTGCTAAAAGTTCGCTTACCACGAGTGGACACGCTAGGTCTATAGCTATCTCAAGGGCTTTACAAAGATCATCTTTACTTTTTTGTGCAAGTACCCTTACCATCTCTGGCCTTTTCTTCCTTACAGCAAATATAAGGGGTGAAGTTTCAAGATCAGTATCAAAGCAACCTTCACCTGTACCAAAAGTGTACGGATAAGAAATTAACACATCAACATCAGCTCCTGCTTCTATGAGTTCTTTCATTTCTTCTATATCATACCGTTTTACAGCCTCAACAAAAGCTTGGTCTAATTCGGGTGTAGCTATGAGCAATGTTGATTCTGTAACGAACACCGAAAAAATGAGCGCAATACTTAACAGAAACTTAGATGAAATATTCATGGTTTATTTTATCCTTCTTAAAGAACATAGAATATGATTATAATGTGCCTCCCCCATAGAGGACTCTAATCGTCATATTGTAATCAAAAATTTTAGAAGAATCAATTTAAACTAACATACAGGGATAAACCCTCTAATAATCATCTATTTGCAATTGCATAGTACACTTTTTACTCAAATTGACAATTGAACCTGGCATTGGCTTTTGGTCGGCAATCACCTCTCGCTCATCAACGTGTTTAAGCTGATAGCCCGCGCGGTCATACAGCTCTGGTTCTATGTCGTGCTCTTGAAGCGCAATAAGGGCATCTTCTAAAGAGTTGCCCCGAAAATCGGGGACCACAAAGAGTGGCGATTCTCCTTGAGAAACATAGACCGTGACTTTTCTGTGCTTAACTTCATCGCCACATGCTGGATCTTGAGCAATGCAGTAGTCAGAAGAAAACCTACTTTGACAATGAACCGTTCTAAGCGTCATATTTTTTTTATCAAACTCACGTTGTACATCTTGGAGCTTTTTCCCCGTGCAATTGTGCGCAACAATCGGTACCGGTTTTTTGGCTATAGTTACAAAAATCGCCTGGTTTGAACGCATCTTATGATGCGATTTTGGATACTGTTGGATAATCGTCCCCTCAGGCAATAAGTCATCTTCTCGCTCACCAATAAGCCTAAGTGAAAGTTTTTTTGAAGCAGTAAGCTTAAGCGCCTCTTGCAGACTTTTGCCAACAACACCTGGCGCTACGGTAGCATTTGTTTGCAGATATAAATATGAAATAAGGTATGAAGACGCAAATAAACAGAACGGGATAACCCAAAAAAATGAACGCGTAAAATAAAGAATTTTTTTTATCATGTCATTCTTTCAGAAATCTTTTAGGCCCGCTTGTAAGCTGGATTCTGTACGCCAAGCAATTGCTTGTGTAGCAACCATCTATCTATGCGACATACCCGCGAATCATAGAGAACAGGGCTCTCCTCGCCTATTTTGTCTTGCTCCAGATGGGGTTTACCTCAAAAACATATTGCTACGCTTAGGCGTGCGCTCTTACCGCACGGTTTCACCCTTACCTTTCACTATAAATAATAAAAGGCGGTCTATTTTCTGTGGCACTTTCCATGGGCTTACGCCCCCCTCACTTGTATGGCTTTGATCCATCTCATGAGGCATCTTTCCTGTTAGGAGTCCAGACTTTCCTCCCTTTCACTAGAAAGTAGTAAAAAAGCGGTTGCTCCGCAAGCCTAAAAGAATTATTACTGCTAGTATTATTTTACTCGAAAACGCCGGAAAAGTCATGGAAAAAGTGTATGGGCTTGAAAAGATAAATGGCGAAATAAGCAGCGTATCAAGGCCTACC
>JAUIHA010000107.1 GCA_030432505.1 bacterium
CACACAGGGCAAAATTACTATTTGTTCCTCCGATATCACCAACAATAATGAACTTTGAATCTGGTGACGCAATATGATGATATTTTTTTGTGGTGTAGTTAAACACGGTCCCCCCTTTACAAAATAGTGATCAGGAATGTAGATATAACGACGATGCTTTAAGTATAAATATTCATCATGATACTTGTAAAGTAATACCATTATCACAGCAAAATTGAGGGCGTTAGAGATTGTGCATTATACAACCCGAATTAGTCGTTTTCTTGTTCGTGTTCGTCCATCAGGATTAATGACTGTTACTCTTTTTCTTCCAGTACTTGCACCGACGGTTGAAACATTCAAAATAATAGTAAGTGGATCAACATAGGTTACGCTGTTGACGGTAACACCGCCGCCAATTGTTGCATTTATGTGTTTATCAAATTCTTCACCGGGATCGAAAAATTCTCGCTGAAGACTTCCACGAGTTCCGGTAATGGTAATGTTAATTGATGATTGTCCTTGTGGAATTTCAGATGGTGTTGCATTTGAAAGATAAGCTGGACGTGGTGCTTTGATTCTTGCTGCTTTTACTCCCCATGAATTATTTTCGTTGCAATATTCTTGAATGGTCCACATTGTCATATCATCTTCAGGGTCCAGGCTTGTGTATGAGTAATCCCCCCAGCGACGCGCGCCACGAGACGCTCCGGTGTCTTCTGGTGGATTATATGAAGCGGTTGTTTTTGTATAACGTTTTCCTTTTCGCAGTGTGCCTGCAGGATCACTACGATGTCTGCCAAATACCGTTGCATCAGCACGACGATTTGAGCCTGCAACATTACAACCAATTATCATATGTCCTTGGCCGGATGTCATGATAGATGGCATCCAATAATTTTTTGCAGAAGTTGTATTGGAAGAAGTTTCATGAAAAAGGGTACCAGATTGTTCAAGTGTTGGCGTGCTCGCCCCAATATCAATTTCATACCAGCGTACACCATTGCGTGTAAGCGTTACCCCATCAGAGCTTTCGCCTTCATTGTTAACGCCAATAGCATGTGCCGTCCATAAACTATCATTACGAATGTGTGCACACATTAAACGGTCATCAATACCATCTAAGCGACCATTGCTACCACCAGTGTTGCCACGGTGACGTACATTTATTGGAAAATCTGTTGAGAGAACATCAAGAGGAATAGGATCAGAGATTGATGGAGTGCCACCGGGGTTTGATATTTTGTAGATGACAAGCCTGCTAAAGAAGAAGTTGTCAACGGCAATAAAATAACCAAATTGTGGATCTTGATCAAAATTATCAACACCCTGTGTAACGTGTGGTCCGATTAGATCATCAAAATCAAGAAGATTTCCAAAGCGTGTAAATTCAATTGGACCGTCACCGGTTACCGAATTTTTTCTGATGACATAAACATCCTCTCGCACAAGAGGGTTGCCACCTCTGCTTGTGTTTCCAAATGTTTTTCCTCCGATGTATAAGGCATGCGCATCAATGCCAAGTGTTGGATAGTCAAAGAAAACGCCATCAACAGCCTGAATGAAAAAGAAATTCCATTCAGTGTTTTGGGTAATGATAGGTCCATCGCTGACTGCAAGCATAATACGATTACTTGGGTCTTCATCACGGTTGATGGTGATCATAAACCAACGTTGTGAAAAGCGGTCGTAACGAATGCGTGGATCAAATGCATCAGGGTTGGTGTTAACGGGTAAAAAGAATTGGTCGGGATTAATATCAAGCACACCGTCAGCAAGCCCCGTTGTTTTATCAAAGCTGCGTAAAAGACCGTTAATCAAAGCAATAAATTGTTTTGGACCAACTACGCCCATGCTGTCTGGCGGAAATGAGTTACTTTCATCAAGTGTTCCAGCAGTGAATTTTTTTCCAAAAAAATGGATGCGGCGTTCTCGTGCAACTCGAGTCGCTTTTGTTAGGTGCTGTGCCGGATACGTCGAGCCTTTTAATGCGTGGGGATTCTCCTGACACGTTGTGCGATTCATATCAAGACGAGGGTGAGGATATTTCTTTCTATTCCTTGCTAAAGCGATTTTATTTTTTTTGAGTTGTTTGGTTGTATACTTGATGGCTTTTTGCCCTTTTACTTTTTCTCCTTGATGAAAGGTAAGTGTGTGGGCGTACGAAAACAAAGTAAGAATAACAATAAAAAGTAATTGCTTTTTCATAGTCTTCCCAATAATGGTATGGAACTTGTTTCATTAGGTATAAAATGTTTAACTATTTTGAGGCAAGTTTTTTGTAAGAAGGAAAGGGAGAGGGTGAAAAATAATATTTTTTCTTATATGCTACTGGTACTTGCAATTGTTGGAATTGCAGCACTTGTTAAATCAAACGTTAAAGCAAAAAAAGGTAACGACATGGCGGTAAAACCATTTTTATTTCAAGCATGGAAATATCCATTTGAGCTTCCAAAACTTCCTTACGCATACAATGCTCTTGAACCACACATTGATACAGAGACAATGACTATTCATCACACCAAGCATCATCAAGGATATGTGAACAATCTTAATGCTGCTCTTGAAAAACATGCAGATCTTCAAAGTATGACTATTGAAGAGTTGCTCATCAATCTCAATAGTCTTCCTGCAGAGGTAAAGACTGCTATTCAAAACAACGGTGGTGGACATTTTAATCACTCAATGTTTTGGGAACTGTTAACGCCAAAAAGTGAAGGGAAACCAAGTGGCGTATTATTAGAAGCAATCAACAGTGCATTTGGCTCCTTTGAAGCGTTCCAAGAAGAATTCAACAAAGCTGCGAAAACACGCTTTGGAAGTGGTTGGGCATGGTTGAGTTTAGATGCAAGTAATAAGCTTGTGGTAACCTCATCTGCAAATCAGGATTGTCCGCTATCCGATGGCCTGCGTCCGGTGCTTGGTCTTGATGTGTGGGAACATGCATATTATCTTCAATATCAAAACCGCCGTCCTGAATACATTGCAGCATGGTGGAGTATTTTGAATTGGGCTAAGATTGCTGAAAATTATGACAAAGCATTGAGCGCGAAATAAGCCAGGCTTTTTTTAAGGTTAGAGGGGATATGAAAATATCCCCTCTTTTTTATTGAACGTATTATTTTTTAATAGCGTTTTGTGCTTTAGCAAACATTTGACCGTATTTCGCTTTGACATCATCGTTTTTTGTTGAGTGTTTATCTGGATGAATCTTCTTAGCAGCTTCTCTGTAGAGGCGTTTGCCTTGTTTATCACCACTTTGAAGAATATCTTGGACATCTTTTTCACTAAACTTTTCTTTGCTGAGTATTTCATCAAGAATTCTTGGTTCATTTTTTTGTGATGTATCTTTTAGAAGTGACCCAAGGAATTCAAAATTTGGTCCAGATTTTTTACTTCTGAGTTCAGTGTTTTGTTTTTTGAGACGTGCGTTCTCACCTTTGAGGCGAGTATTTTCTCCTCTCAGGTATGCGCTTCCTGAGTCTAAGTTTTTTTCCATTCTAAGTCTAAAGTTTTCAGTACGAAGTTGACTGTTTTTTTCTAATAATCGAATGTTTTCACCAGAAAGATCGAGGTTTTCGTACTTTAGGCTACAGTTTTCTGTTTTAAGTTTTAAATTTTCCCTATAGAGTTGTGCGTTTTTTTCTTTTAATTTTGAATAGTCTTCTTGAGATCTCATTTTATAACTTTTTTGTCTGAGATCGAGGTTTTCACGCATTAGCCTCTGGTGTTCTTTCTCTAGTTTTTTAGACAATACAACGTAGTTGAAAAAATCGAAGGCAAAGGTGCAAGCGTGTACAATTAACAAGGCTTTATAGGTCTTGTATCTACGAGAATCTACTTTTATATTCAACAATTCATGAGAAAAACGGACTACATTTTTTGCTGAAAGTAAGACCTTTACTGTTCCATTGTCGCCATTTTGGTTGTAGTAATGTTTATTTTGGTGAGCGAGTAGGTTTATAGTGATGATTTCAGCAAGAGGTAAGAGTACGCGGCGAGTTATACGAAGTATTTTAGTTGATGCATCTGCTTTTTCTTCAGGGCTGATCTTGCAGGGGCTGATGCTTGTAAAATTGGCCAA
>JAUIHA010000108.1 GCA_030432505.1 bacterium
ACGAGAAAAGTTAGAGGAACAAGTTTCATTCGGCAGAAATATTGATAAAGCAATTATAGTTGCTCAAAGTGGAATGAAATTTTCTGATGAGAGTCATCAGAGGGGATCCTTAGTATTATTTAAAAAATTAGTAGAAACGAATAAGGCATTTAATGAGGCCATTGAGGCTGCGCAAAGTATAACCTTTAAAGACCCTCATATTTCACTAGCAGCTTTACGGATTTGGAAAACCCTGGTCGCAAAGGAACAAGCGCTAGAAGAGGCGCTTGAGGCCGTTAACAAGGCCATTGAGAGTGTGGGGAAAAGTGAGAGTGGTGTTTCGAAGATTATTATGCTTGAAGCTTTCCGGGTGTTAGATGGATTAGCAAGGAAAAGGTATGATCTCGAACATGTTTCCGATGTTGTAAAACGAGTGAAACAGTATCCTGTATCACTTATACAAAAACGAGCAAATCGTCTTTTAGAATCGATCGAGACTATACAGAAGTATGAGTAAAAACGGGGTGCATTTGCACCCCTTATAATTTTTTTAGCTCTTAATAACTTTGAGATTCAATTCTTTCAGTTGTTCATCATCAACCGTTGATGGTGTTTCCATCATCAAACAGCTACCTTTTTGTGTTTTAGGAAACGCAACAACATCTCGAATTGAAGGTGTGTTTGCAAGAATCATGATGATGCGGTCAACACCAAAAGCAATACCACCTTCAGGTGGGTAGCCAAATTGTTGTGCATCAAGCAAGAAGCCAAATTTTTCTCTTGCTTCCTCTTTTGAAATTCCTAAAATCTCAAAAATCTTTTCTTGCATCGTTGCATCATGAATACGAATAGAACCGCCACCAAGTTCATAACCGTTCCAAATTAAATCGTACCCACGTGCTTTCATATCTTTTGGTTCTACGTTTTCCCAACCTTGTGTTGGTGCAGTGAACGGATGGTGTACGGAATACCAGCGTTTGGTTTCTTCGTCCCATTCAAACATTGGGAAATCAGTAACCCAGAACATTGATTGTTTTGAAGTGTCAATGAGCTCCAGCGTTTGTCCAAGCTCAACACGAAGCTTACCAAGTAGGCTCCATGCCGTGTTGTAATCACCAGCAATAATAAACAACGTATCATTAGTTGTTAACCCAGGAACGCACGCTTGTGCTAAATCAAAGAAATTATCTGGTAAATATTTTGAAATGGAACCACTGTGTGATTTATCTTCGTTGAAGCGGACATATATCATTCCTTTAGCACCATATTCTTTGGTAACTTTATTCACCCAACCATCAAGTTCTGAGCGGCTAAATTTTTTGTCTTTCACGCATAGTGCGCCAAGTTTTCCGCCCTTATCAATAGTAGACTTCAAAAATGTGAGTGTGGTTGACTCAAATGCAGTTGTGATATCGTTTATCTTTAAGTCAAAACGCATATCAGGTTTATCGGATCCATATTGATCAAAAATTTCAGCATATGAGTATCGCTTAAGAGGAAATGTGAGTTCAGTTCCTAAGAATTTTTTGAGCAATTTTTGCATCATGGATTCACAAATATTGAAGACGTCTTCTTCATCAACAAATGACATTTCCATGTCGAGCTGTGTGAATTCTGGTTGGCGGTCTGCACTTAAGTCTTCATCTCTAAAACAACGAGCAATTTGGAAATAACGCTCCATGCCAGCAACCATCAACAGTTGTTTATAAATTTGTGGGGATTGTGGCAGTGCATAAAAATGACCCTCTTCCATACGTGATGGTACTAAAAAGTCGCGCGCACCTTCAGGTGTACTTTTTGAAAGTAGTGGCGTTTCAATTTCTAAAAAGCCGTGCTCTGCTAAGTGATTACGAATTTCAAGAACCACTTCATGACGAAGTTTAAACATGTTTTGCAGGCGCGGACGGCGTAAATCAAGGTAACGATATTTGAGCCTGATATCTTCTGAAACTTTTTCTGCATCATCAAGTTGAAAAGGGAGTGCTTTTGATGATGAAAGAATTGAAAATTCAGT
Source organism: bacterium (assembly GCA_030432505.1). Classification (GTDB taxonomy): domain Bacteria; phylum Babelota; class Babeliae; order Babelales; family RVW-14; genus JAUIHA01. Next base: position 1,994 of record JAUIHA010000108.1, read on the forward strand.
GATTTTTATTTCGTATTCACCAGTTGGCATTTTAGGATTAACCATTTCTGGTACACGTTTTTCCAAAATACCTTTTGCAGAGACAACGTACTCTAAACGAAGTTTGTGGGCCTCATTAATCATGTCATTGAGATTCTCTGGATTGAAGACAAGTTGGAGGATTCCACTGCGGTCACGCAGATCAATAAAGATAACGCCTCCATGGTCGCGACGGCTATTCACCCAACCATTAACGCATACCTCTTTGCCTACAAGTTCTTCGCTGACATTGCCACATTCAAGAGTACGTTTGAAAAATTGCATGATTTTTATTTTCTAGGTTAAAAACGTTATACAAATCACCACTTTTTTATGATCCAGAGGGTAGCATAGTTTTTGATAAACAGATAGAAAGTGGGCACTGTTTTAGTTGTATTGGTTTGTGATGGGTAAAATTTTTTCTATTTGTATATAGCCATTATCAAGTCCAACGATGATAATGGTCTCATGTTTGCCCTGGTGAAGGTAGGCGCATGTTGCACGAATTTCATTATTTTCCCCAAAATAAATTTTTTTTAGCATTGATTTATTTCCTGAGTTATAGAGTTCAATGTGTGTTGGATATACAATGAGCATGGTTTTTTGATCAGCAAAATAATGGCTTAGAATAGCGAGATCATTGATGATTCTTGGCCTTTCTATAATGTTATTTGCTGTTTCGCCACACAAAGCTTTCATATTAAAAAAGAAGTGTTCTTTATTGTATTGCTGTAAAACAAGGAGACGGAGCTTGGCGATATTGTATGAGGAGATGTCAAAGTATACTAGGTTATCATCTATGGAGAGGTTATGTTTAATAGATTTTATTGCGTCATTACTCCAATTATGTCTAAGCATGATTCCTGTATGAACCAATGGAGAAAGGAGTAGTATCAGTAGGAGTTTACAGGTTTTTTTGTTCTTCATTGCTCTTTGATCTAGTGATTCGTTATACTCATTGCAACTTATGTATAGGGTCGTTTTTTAGGGGGAGTTTCTGATGAAAAAAATACTCATGTTTGTTATTACGGGTCTGTTTGTTTCGCAAAGTAGCGTAATAGTAGCACAAGCAAAAAAATGTTGCGATGTGAAAAAGCAAGAATGCTGCGAGATGATGAAATGTCGTGACATGAAAAAATGTGAAGAGCAGATGTGTTGTAAAATGGACGAGCGTAAATTTTCCGGTGTAGCACTTTTACAAAATATTGCGAAAACCGTTGATAAAGTGACTGACGCAGTAACAACAGAAGCGCAGACAAAAGAAGAGCAAAGAAAACAACAGTTGCAAGTTGTTTCTGCAGTATTAAATTTTGCGGCAAACGTTGCAGCTAACGAAGCACCAGCAAAACGTTGTGCAGTGTATAAAGATGAAAATGACAAAACCGCTGTTGAGTTTTCAATGGAGCATGCACACAATATGTTCATTGTAGCTAAAGAATATATTGAGAATAATTATCATGAGCTTGTTGCCTATGTAAAACATATGCTTGGAAAAGATGACCATGAAAAACGTTATGTACATCATCGTGGTGGTGAGCAAGCAGTAGAGGTGAAGCCTCAGATTTCTGATGACGTTATTGCGCTTGTTGGTGCAATGTGGAATTTCATTGATGAGTTAGTGAGTCAAGAAAATATCAGTGAATACCTTAAAGATCAAATTGATGCATTTATCGATTATCTCTATGGCAAAGTTATTGGTGAGATAAAAGAAGAAATCGAAGAGAAAATAAAGGATAAAATAGAAGACGCAATTAAAATAGATGGTGCTGCTCAAAACTAAGACGTTGAATTATAGGGAGAGTTGAGGAAAGCTTTCAGCTCTCTCAAGTTTCTTACTTTTCTTCTTTGACCTTTTGGTCTCTTCTTTTTTCTCTCTGGCGACACTGGCGCTGATGATATATTCATTCTCTCAAAATCAATTTTTTCAAGGAGATTTCTTTTATTGATTTCAACCGTAATAGTATTTTGGTTGCTAAAGGTTGTTATTTTCACCGTAAAATATTTTCCTGGATAGTTTGCAATGGTAAAGTTT
>JAUIHA010000109.1 GCA_030432505.1 bacterium
CAAAGTATCTTCTGATTTCGTTATTCAAACGGTAATTGATTTGATTAGGCGTGTGTTGTTGCATGAGCAAAGCTTGTGTTTGGTGAAAAACAAACGCTAACGTTTTTTTCATTAATTCAATAATATGCTCAGGATGAGGATTTTGAAAAGTATATTTTTGTTCAGCAAAATTCCCTTGATAGAACGTTTGAAAAAATTGAGATTGGCAAGTTACAAGGTGTTTAGAATTAATGAGAATAGTTTTATTATTTATTGTTGCTTCCTCAAAACCAGTTTGTGTTCCAACTTCGCAGAGTCTTCGACGTTTATTTAGTTGTGTCAGCTCTACCTCTTCGCTTGCAGCGGCAGCGGCAGCAGGTTGAGTATTTGGGTTGTTACGCTTACGTTTATTGTGTCCTTGAGGTGCTGATGTAGCGTTTTGCTGCATGGCATTTAGATGAATACCACAAGAAGTGAGTAGTAAAAATAATAATAACTTTTTCACAATAACCTCCATACACCATCTAGCTTTTAAAGCTTCTTAGGTGTCGTTTTCTATACAGTTCTATCCTTTTCAGTATAAATTATATTTAATATTTGTCAATTTATATTTAGAAGCCCTCTAGGAAGTGATTTTGGAGAAATTAGGAGATCATGCCGTATAATTCCTTGATTTCTTTGGCATACAGCTCTGGGTCAGGTGTTTCAAGGATTTTTGGGACATTGGTGAATGGTTCATCATTCATGATGAAAGAAAACACGTTTTTTGGAATTTCACCTTCGCCTAGGCTGGCGTGGCGGTCACGCTTGGCGCCGAGTGGCATCTTTGAATCATTGATATGAAACACCTTGAGGCGGCGAACGCCAATAATATCTTTGAATTGCTTCATAACCATATCATAGTCTTGCTGTGTTGTGATATTATAGCCTGCAGCAAATACGTGGCAGGTATCAAAACAAACACCAAGGTGTTTATTGTTTTCACACTGGTCAATAATGGCGCGTAAGTGTTCAAAGGCATAACCAATGTTGGTGCCTTGTCCAGCCATGGTTTCAAGGCAAATGGTTGTGGTGCCATCAGCAATTTCAAGAACTTTATCTAAATTTTTCGCGATGCGTGTAATGCATTCATCCTCGCCACTTTTTAAGTGTGAGCCTGGGTGAAGTACCAGATAGGGGATGCCAAGCTGTTGGCATCGCTCAAGCTCATGAGTCAGAGCAGCTGTAGAGCGCTGCGCAACATCTTCTTTTGGAGAGCCAATGTTAATCAGATATGAACAGTGTGCAACAGGTTTTTGAAGACCGCTTTCTTTTACTGCTTGGCGAAAGGTATCTATTTCTTCTTGCGTAAGAGGCTTTGCTTTGTAGCTTCTGTTGCTTTTGGTAAAAATTTGCATGGTAGTAGCGCCAAGCTCAAGCGCTTGCGCTACTGACTTATGCAGACCGCCTGCAATTGATACGTGAGCGCCAACTAACTGTTCATTTTGTTTTTTCATTTTTTATTCTTTCGAAAACCAACGTAAAGATAATGCGTTGTGTGGCAACCTTATTTTCTTCCATATCAATGCGCTTAAAATAATTTAAAATGCTTTTTTTAAAAAAAGAAAAGTTTTCTGAAATTACCTTGATAGTAGAAATTTGGCGAGGGATAACAATACCACTCTTATCCATGTTTTTAGCTTGTTGTGCGTCTAAAATGAGCGTGGTAATGCTTGGTATTTTTTCGAGCGGTGTTAAGTCGGTAATTTTATTATTATTTATTTTTATTGCGGTAATTTTTTTACCTGTTCCGCCAAGCATGGGGATAATTGTGTGTACATCTTTAATATCTGAAAGCGGTAATACTATAGCATCTGATGTGCAATCAGGGTCGTACGTGTAATCATAGTAATCGGCTAAAGTATTCGAGTGCATAGCTGTTAGGAACGTCGGCCGTAAGGTTGAGCGTGTAAGAGCGTTCAGATGTGTTATCATCTTCATCCTGATAGTTTTTATATAAAAATTCTCTTGTAGGATGCGTTTTCATGCGTGTCTGGAAAGCTTCTTGAAGAGAGCACGAGATATCAGCTTCTTTTTTTCTAAACGCAACGACTTTTTCATTGTCTGCATGGTAAAGAATAAGAAACTTTTTGATGCTTTGCATAAAGTCATTATGAAAAGTAATGCCTGGATCATTGAGTATTTTATCTACAATATCTTCTGGATCAGTAACTGCACACAGCACCTCAGCAAGCGGATTGTGACACATCGTCAGATGAACTTCATCAATTAAAACAATAAAATCCATAATTGTGGCAGCATTCAATTTGCGTATGAAAAGAGCATGTAAATCTTTTTCAAATACAGAGGGTGGCGTTTGTGCATCTTTGCCATGTATGACTTTAAAATTTTTATCAGCATTGTAGATGACGCGCAGTGTGCTTTTTAAAAGATCGAGAGAATGCTGTGTGTAAGGGTGCAGCAAATGGCATTTTTCATCTGCAAAACATCCAGAAAAAACTGTCTGCAGATAAGGGTGCATACCTTGAGTAAGATAGCGGTGAGGGACAGAGAAATTGGTAGGGTTGCCATCTTTTTGTGAACTTGGCCGTTCAAAGACAATATTTCGATCACTTATTAGTGTTGGTGATTGGCTTTGTGAAAAAAGTGGAGAAAAAATTAATAGTAGTGTGAGTAGGTAGTGTTTCATGGCTGCTCCTCGTATTTGAATTCGAAAATCCACACGTTAGGCATAGTTAATCATGAAAATACTGAACAGTAAAATTGTTTAGATAAATAGGCTATTTTTTATAGACAACAAGACCTGGGCGAGACTTCGGTTCTATCCACGTGGTTTTTGGTGGCATGAGGTGGCCAGCGTCAATGATGCTGGTAAATTGTTGAATGCTAACGGGGAAAAATGAAAAGGCGAGTTGCCAGTTTTTTTGTTGGCATTTCTGTTGAAGTACATCAAGTGATGCGTGCCCGCCAACGTATTCTATATTGTTTGGTTGGTTCAAGTTTTTAATGCCAAGTAGTGGGTACAGCACCATGTTATTAATATGGGTGATATCAAGTGCGTTTGGCATTTCATTGGTATTGAGCTTCAGTTTGTACCAGGTGTTGTTGAGCAGCATTGCAACATGCCCTTGTTTTTGCGGGCAAGCAAGACTACTAGATGCAACCTTGGTGACATTAAAACATGTTTTGAGTTGTGCAATAAATTCATTTTCTGTTAGACCATTCAGGTCTTTGATGATGCGATCATAATTTAATAATTTTACTTGGCTGGCTGAGATAAGCATTGAAAGCAGGTGCGGCTCGCTTGGGTGGAGTTGCTGTGCGGCACCACAACGGTGATGACCATCAGCAAGATAGAGCGTTGATGTCTGTGCAAAGTAATGCTGAATAGTTTCTCGTATTTTTTCATCGTCAACCTTCCAAAGTGAATGTTTCGCGCCATCTTCTGAGGTAAATTGTTGTGTTGGTGTTTTAGAAGTTAACGTTTTTAAAAACCGTGAAAATTCAGGTGAATCTTTGTAGGTAAGCAGAATTGGGTCGACTTGTGCTTGTTGATGTTTGGTAAATTCTGCAAGGGCTTTTTCTTTTAGTAAGATGGTTTGTTCGTGTTTTTTTACGTAACCATCAAGAATAGTTTGTGTTTCAAGCAGTCCAATAATACTTAAAAACTTTATGGTGTGTTTGCTTTGTTCATAAAGATAGAATGAAGGGGTTGTGTCTTTAATGAAAAATTTGTTATCAATTTGCTGTTCAAAAAATTCTTTGCCTTTGCGTGCAGCGCATAAATCGTACGCTTGTGATGTGCAATCGCAATCGACCTCAGCTTTTAATACATGAAGAAAGCTTAACGGGTTGTTTTGTGCAAGCGCCATTGCTTCTTGGTGGTTGGTAACATTGTAGGGGGGGCAGGTGAGTGCATCAGCTTTTTCATTAATTGGACGATACGCTTGAAAAGGATGAAATTGAACACCTTTTTTCATTATTCTCTCGCAGGTTGGAATTGAACTCCTTCTTACAAGAG
>JAUIHA010000110.1 GCA_030432505.1 bacterium
CAAAATCTTGCACCGACCAATCAAACGTATCTGCAAAAACTAAATACTGAGAACCAAACAGTACACTTTTGTGGTTTGACGCTAAACAATCAAGTAAAGGACAAACCGCAATTCTATGCGTTTTGTTCCGGTTATCAGTAAATCGTAAAGCCACTGAGTCAGTAAAGTCATCAGGCTCTAAGATAACCTCACAATAACCTCTTTCTGATTTTACCATGCAAGGCTTTTTACGATAACAGCAATTATCTGAAACACATGTTGATATATAAAAGCTTTCTGGGAGAGTCGAGTCACAAGTAAATGTTGCTTTGACTTGTACTTTTCCTGCACTGATTGTTGTTGTTAAAAATAAAACTATGAGTGGAAAACTACGAAACTTCACCAGGCCCTCCATATCAGTTTATTAGTTTGCTGCTTCCTTTACTGCAACATCCTTACTTTTGTTATCAGCTGCTTCTAGCTTAATTGATTTTTTTTCTTCTTTGGATTCTTGGGCGTTACCTTTTTTATCTTTTTTGTCTTTCTTATCATCTGTAGCTTGCGTACGAGCACAATTAATTCTGCATTCAATGTTTCCACGAGGAGTTTTTTTCAAATCAATAACATAATGATTCTGCAACCATCCTTGATGCGAAGTCAAATGAGCGGGCACAAAGAAAATACCATAAATTATAATTCATACGGAAATAGTGTGTTCTGTGTGGATTAAATGTTTGTCGATACACTTCTTTATAATTATCATAAACACAAACCTTAAAGGAACTTTGTATCAAATCATCAAACCATATCTGTAACTGAGCTCCATCAAGGTAGTTTTGCGCACTGAATAAAAAAAGTAATGTCACGAATAATTTTCTTACCTTCATAGCATCCCCCTGATAATCAACAAACAATTTGACCTAGTTAAAGCTACAACGTTGTCTTAATTTTAAACAAGTCTTTTTGGATGTTCGAATGAAATCAATAGTACATAAGCTGCTAATATTCACGATGTCACCCCGGATCGGAGTCCGGGGTCCAAATATAATTCATTATAAAAAGGAAAATATTTGGATCCTGCCTGTCGGCCGTAGCAACGCAGGCGTAGGCTGGAATCAAGTTCAGGATGACGTCTAGAAAACGTACATTTTTAAAAAACTTCGATACCAAAGAATTACTGCGTAGAGATCTTGCCATCTTCAATCTTAATAACACGATCAGCTTGCTTAAGAAGCGATGGTCTATGAGAAACAATAATAAGTGTTTTTTCATGCCCAAGCTTTTGTATCGCTTCTTGTATCATCATCTCTGAATCTTGATCGAGAGAAGAGGTTGGCTCATCAAAAATCAAAATATCAGGATCTTTAACAAGTGCCCGAGCAATGGTTAAGCGTTGCTTTTGCCCGCCAGAAAGAAGCGTTCCATCCTCACCCACAATGGTATCGTATTGTTGTGGTGCTTGCTCAATAAAGTCATGTGCACATGCAGCCTTACACGCAGCGACAATTTGTTCATCACTCGCATGAGGAAGCGAATACGCAATGTTGCGTTTTATCGTATCATTAAACAAAAAGGTCCGCTGACCAACGTAACCAATTTTACTACGAAGGCTTTTGAAGGAAACAGAATTAATATTTTTATCGTCAATGGTTATGCTCCCATTGGTTGGTGATAAAAAGCCCAACAATAAATCGCAGAATGTACTTTTGCCTGCGCCAGATGGACCAACAATTCCTACGCATTCACCCCTTTTAATTGTCAGGTCTACCTTATCAAAAACTGTTTTTTCACTGTTGTAAGCAAAGGTAACATTGTTAAATGAAATGCCCTGCTTAAAGCTGGTAAGTTCTTGTGTCCGGTCTTCAAGCGCTGGATGCACCATATCCATAATGGCAAACACTCGCTCTGCGGCTGCAAGCCCATACTGCACTTCTGAATATACACCAACAAGTTTTTTAATTGGCTGGTACGTTAAAAGTATCGCTGCGATAAAGGATGTTAACTGCCCCGGCGTAATCGTACCTGCAAGTACTTGTTTTGCCGCAACATAAAAAACAAAACTTCCTGCTGATGTTGCCATTACCTCAATACATGCCGGCATTAACGATTCAATACGAACGTTAGTCATAATTGAAGAAAAACAATTTTTGAGCTGCCTCTTAAATCGCCCCGTTTCTACCGGCTCTCCACCAAATGCTTTAATTTCACGAATACCAACAAAAATTTCTTGCAGCATTGAACTTATTTTACCCATTTCTTCTTGAATACCACGAGAAGCGATCTTAACGCGTGCCCCCATACGCTTGATGGTAATTGCAATAAACGGTCCAACTACAAGCATCATCAGCGCAAGCTGCCAGTTTTGAAGAAAGGCAAAACTAATGAGAAAAAGGGCTTCAAACAAGCTTCGCACACCATTTTTAATCGCCATAGACGACGCTTGCTGAATCATTTGAATGTCATTCAGAAAGTGTGACATAAGTTGACCGGTGGTTGTTTTTCTAAAAAATGAAAGTGGATAATACACCACCTTTTCAAACAAATCGATCCGAATATCATTCACCACACGGTTGCCAACCCAGTGCATAAAGTACACCGTGAAGAACATAAAAATCCCTTTCAATGCAAAAAAGAAAACAAATAAAAGCATGAAAGGGATAATTAAATGACTAAACTTGTTAACGAAGATATCGTCAACAGTATGTTTCAAAATATAGGTAGGCATTGCTGCTGCAATACCATAAATTGACGCTGAGCATATTGCTAAAAATATTTTCCAACGATATTGATGTGAATACGTCAGAAGGCGTTTGAGTGAGCTCATAAGATATTTACTTTGCTTTGACAGTTTTTATAGTTGTTACAGTGTCGTGAGTATATCACAAAGGATACATTTCTATAAGAACATTGTGCGTTCTTACAAGCTATCATGCTGAACTCTATTCCTCCTTCACTCAGGTAGCTTCGGAAGACAGATCAGGATCAAAATATAATTCCTTAAGAATAAATATTTAGACCCCGGATCGGAGTCCGGGGTGACGTCATCTAAAATATTGTAACTCTATAAAAAATGAGAAAAACTTAATCACTAGGATTTTCATCAAACGAATTTTCCTCATCTTTTTTGAAAACTAAAACTTGTAGCACGCGACGAGAGCTCGCTTGTTGAATTTGAAAACAATAACCTTGATATTCAAGACGCTCACCTTTAATTGGCAAGTGCTGCATATGCTCAGTTAGAAAACCAGCCACCGTTACAGAACTTTCTGTAGCAAAAGCAATACCTAAAAGATCTTCGAGTTCTTCAAGATCAGCACCACCATCAACAAGCCAACCGCCAGTATCAAGCGGAACAATTGATGAACTAATTTTTTCGTGTTCGTCCGCAATATCACCAACAATTTCTTCAAGAATGTTTTCAAGCGTTACAAGACCAACAATATTTCCATATTCGTTAATTACCACTGCCATGTGCATACGCTTTTTCAGAAATTCACTCAGAAGTTGATTAATCCTTTGTGTTTCTGGAACAAAAAGAATAGGACGCACAATAGATTTTAGTGGCTTTTGATTTGATTTATGAATAAGTTCAAACACATCTTTTTGATGCAAGAACCCCATGATGTTATCTTCTTTCCCTTCATACACTGGTAAACGTGAATAACGAGAACGGCAAAATACATCAACGGCATGATCAATGGTTGACCCCATTCCAATAGATACAATTTCATTATTTGGAATCATCACCTCACGCACATGTGTTTGCCCTAAACTAAAGACATTTTGTAACATCTCAGTTTTTTTTGCTTCCATAATGCCGCGCTTATCACTGTAATCAATCAAGAATTCAATTTCTTTCTCAGAAACATCCTCCTGTTTTTCTAGGATATGTGGACGTCCAAGCTTGGTAAAGAAGAAATCTGCTATTCGTAGCAACACTGTCACCAGTGGATAACAAA
>JAUIHA010000111.1 GCA_030432505.1 bacterium
TGTTACCACACAGACCTTGGTATGGAATCAGAAAAGCAAGCCGGGTATTTCAGCCGCCCATGGAATTGGCAGGCAATGAAGGACAATCAAGAGTGGGTTGCCGTGTTTGCATCGTCAGATGATCCTTGGATTCCTATTGAAGAGCCGCGTTTCATTTGCAAAAAGTTAGAGTGTGAGTCACATGAGTTTACTGACCAAGGCCATTTTGGTGGTGATTATCACAAACAGACATTCCCCGAACTCGTTGAATTTCTTAAGGAAAAGTTAGATTGAGTAAATTTGAAAAAAAATACGGTATCAAAGAAGATGATACCGTAAAAAACTATCATAAAAATCGTCGAATGTTCGTAATTCTTGATGAAGAGCTTAATATTGCTGATGCAGGGTTAACGTGCTCACATGCGGTGTGGTTTGTGCAACAAGGCTTCATGCCACAAAGTGATGATTCGTTAATGGACGAAGTCGTTCGTGGTATTGTTGACCCCAAGGGTAATGTGTATTTTTATGTTGGATACGATTTTGCAGTTAACAAGAAATGTGAAGATGAATTCTTTTTGTATCTTGAAGAGCTGGTAAACCGTTTACAACTTAAACCAACGGCTCAAGTTTTTGGTGGGCTTATTCAGCAGACTACTCCCGGGCAATGGCCACCACGAAAAACATACGGAACTATTAGAGAACTTCTGCATAAAGATAGTGTTTAATTGATTCTTACCTCTCTAAACAGCTAAACTAACTATTATCATTTTCGCGGGGAATCTTATTTACTATTTTTTGAGGGGGAGAGTTGTATGAAGCTCGGCAAAAAGCTTTGCATGCTATCATTAGGATTTTGTTGTTTAGCAGGAGCACTTCAAGCTCGAACGGTGCAACAACGTCAAGATCACACAAACCAAGCAATTACTATTCGTTCTAATGAAGCAAATGCATTACCTGAAGGTGACTTTGAAGAACAACTTAACAATGGTGACGAAGGGCGTTACACAGATCACCGTGGTTCATTCGCAAAAGTTCTTGATCATGAAGATTTTGGAACGGTTAAAGAGTCTGCATTTCAGTCGCTTATAACGGCACTTAATTCAGGGGATCAAGAAGATTTTGATAATATTGAGCTTGGTGTTGGTAGACGTCTTGTAAGTCCACATGCTGCATTTGATTATTCAATGGTTGGCGCAGATGGTTGGTTTCATACCATGCCCGCAGCACCTGCTTTTGCTTCAGCTGAAGCGGCGGCAGAAATGGTTGAGCTTTATTGGTCGGTGCTTGTACGAGATGTTCCATTTAACAAGTATGCAACCAATAATACCGTAAGTCAGGCGGTTGCTGATTTGAATAACATGTCCAATTTTACTGGGCCAAAAGAGAATGATTTGGTAACCATACAAACATTTTTGCGTGGTCAAACGCCAGGTGATCTTAAAGGACCGTATATTTCTCAATTCTTGTATCAAGCAATTCCATATCACGATTCATTTAAAGAGATTAAGCGTTTCGTGCCAACAAGCGGAACACGCAACGACTTTATGACCACTTATGCTGATTGGTTTACCGTACAAAATGGTGGAGCAACCAATGATACTATTAAATATACTACACAGAAAAAATATATCAGAAATGCTCGAGATTTAGGTGATTTTGTTCACGGTGATTTCCCATTTGAAGCATATGAAAACGCAGCGCTTATTCTGCTTGGTTATGGTGATAATGCACTTGATGATAATAACCCATTTAAAACGAGTACTACGCAAGAAGGCTTTGCTACATTTGGTATGGGTGAAATCCTCAAAATGGTTGCAGAGGTTTCTCAAGAAGCGCTTAAAGCTGCATGGTATCACAAGTGGCTTATTCACCGCCGTTCTCGCCCAGAGTATTTTGGATTTATGCTTCACCAACAATTAACAACACCTAATCTTGATAATGAAATTCATGAAGATCTTGTAAATTCAGCAGCATTACCAAAAATCAAAGCAAAATATGGTAGCTACTTTTTACCGCAGCAGTATCCAGAGGGTTCTCCCGCGCATCCAGCGTATCCTGCCGGGCATGCAACAATGGCGGGTGCATGTGTAACGGTGCTCAAAGCATTTTTTAAAGAAGACTTTGTGATTCCAAATGCACTGGTATTAAATAATAACAACACCAAGCTTGTACTTGCTCATGAGCAGCTTACGGTGGGTGATGAGCTTAATAAGCTTGCGTCAAACATTTCGCTTGGTCGTGATCATGCTGGTGTACACTATCGAACTGATGGTGATCAAGGGATTTTGCTTGGTGAAAAAATTGCTATCAGTTATTTGAATTATATTGCAAAATCACGTTTTCGGAACTTTGTTGGTTTTTCATTGACTAAGTTTGATGGAACGCAAATTACTGTTGGACAAAATCTAAGAGTTGATGATGTTAATCTTGACGATGATTTTCAATTTATAATTCCATAGTTTTTATTATGTTAAAAACGTAAAAATACGTAAGCGCCTGATCTATATTTCCATAGGATTAGGCGCTTTTTATTGTTTTTAATAGTAGGTTTTTGTTACATTAAAAGCAATTATAGGGGATTTTTCTTCTTGAGGGGGAAGGGGAATGATGAAGAAAATCAATCTGGCAGTTGCTGCCTTTCTGACCTTTTTTGGCAGACTTCATAGTAGTGATATTGCTATTCGCTTAGCACAGGCAGGCGATCTACAAAGTATTTATGAGCTTGACTATAAAGTGTCATTCGACTTTTTTAAACCAATGCTGGAAACATCATACAAGGGCTATGGGTTAGGAAAAAACGTTACCGCTTTTTTGCTTGAAGAGGTTGAGTATGGCAAAAAGCTTTATCCACAGCTTGTTGCAAAACCAACAGGTGATCAACGTTTATTTTGCGCATGGGATACAAAGAATAATAAAGCCTGTGGCCTATGTGTTATGAACAAAAAAAATGGAAATCATTTGACCGTAGAGCTGCTGATGATTGATAGTGATTATCGACGTCAGGGTATTGGTAAGCGTTTAGTACAAGAAGCTATGAATTCGTATGATGGCATTATAATATGCGATGTTCATCCGTTTCGTCATGATAATGATCCAACGTTAAAATTTTATGAATCGCTGGGATTTGAGAAAAAAGGCCCTTTTCATAATGGAACTAACCGATATGGGGATTTATTTTCAGATCTCTATTTTTACTATGTGTATGATTATGCCAAACATGCTCAGCAAGATGCAAACAGTGAGCAGATGCTTATTGCTCAGCATTCATAAAGGGGGAAGATCAATGAAGATTAAAAGAGTTTTGGGTATGTTACTTGTGGTTGTGCTGATGCAGCAGGTGCATGCAATGCGTGGTGCATTTAAGATATTTGGAAAAGGTGCTCCAAAATGGAGAAGGCCTGTTGTCTTGATAGGATCTGGGTTTGTTGGAAGTGCTTTGTATCAAACATTTTTAGAAAAAAATCAAGTACATGCTCTTGCGCCATCAGCGTATTTGGCAACCAACTATCCTCGTAAAAATGGTCAAGATGAAGAACTCGAGGATGAAAGGAACTTTGAAGAAGAGTGCACTTCTTGTGATGTTGCACCGTTGAGAGTTCATCAGCATGTTTGGTATGAATTTTCGTGTCTTTTGAAAGCGGATGTCGATGCATATTGTAGTGTAGTTAACGCATGTAGAAAATTTAGTAATAAAAGCGATAATATAAAAGTGGAACGCGATCTTAGAAAACTTTTATATGAAAGCTTTCAAGCGCAGCCAACAGAACAAGCTCTTTGGTGGATTGTTAAGGTTGCAATTGAGCATGCCAATACGCATGATTACTAAAGCAATACTAGACTAATTTAAATTTTCCTATAACCTCAAAATCCCTCAATTCTTGGGGATTTTTTATTGGTATCAAAATTTATATAGGAAAATATATGAAACGTTATTTGTTGGTGG
>JAUIHA010000112.1 GCA_030432505.1 bacterium
AGAATTTAGAAAAGAATTCCCGAACAAAGAATTATATATTGATGCAAAAATAGCAAACAAAGGTGCAGAATCAATCAAACTTTTTGCCCAAGCCGGAGCAAACTTAATATCCGTACTTGCCGGAACGTATCACAACATTATTAAAAAAGCATCACTGGAAGCTGAAAAGCATAACGTCAAAGTAGTACTTGATTTCATCAACGCAGATACGTTAATGCAAACGGCACAAGAAGCCAAAGCGCTTGGTGCCCATGCAATTTTACTTCACCGCGCAAGCGCACGAGGAGAAGATATTGATATTGCAAGTAATTGGGAAGATATTCGAGAAAATACTAACTTACCTATTTTTATTAAGGGCCGAATCACCAGAGAAATACTCGAACAAGAAATTAAACCATTGCGACCACACGGTGTTGTTATCGGTTCAGCAATTACTGATGCAAACAACCCTCACTTGGAGGCTGAAGCACTGCGCAAGATTATTGATCAATCAAACTAAAAAATAGTTTTTTGCTTGTCTTTATCATCTTTCTTTTTAGATTCATCTTTCCAGCGCTTCTTAAACTGCATGTTAAAGAGGCGCTCAAGCTCTTTCTCAGACGTCGTTTCACTTGGTGATTTATCATCACGATAACCCATGATACGAGGGAAACGCAGCGCTAGACCTGGCCGGTCTTTTTCTTTCCCTGCTGTATGCGCAGGAGAACTGGTAATCTCGTCAGCTCGAATCATACAAACAATTTTGGGCATTACCCACACATCTGGATATAACTCTTTTACACACTCAACATTTTTTGGCTGATGATCAATTTGAATTTCATCACACATTTTCTTTTGTTGCTTCCATTGCTCATCGGTCAAGCCGGTACCAATTTTAGCAACAGTCTGGAAACAATCTTTATCCTTATTATAGACCCCAACAAGAAGAGCACCTATGCCAAATTTTGCACGCTTACCATGACCAAAGTAATACCCTAAAATGACGCAATCAATAGTATCATCCAATGAACCAGACTCTTGGCGTTTTAACTTGATCCAGTTAAAATTTCGTTTACCAGGCTGATAAATAGCATCAGCACGCTTCACTACCAAACCCTCTAGGCCAACCTCAATCGACTGCATAAAATATTCTTCTAGGTCATGTGAATTATGAATTTCTTTTTCATCAACCAAGTACATAGTCCCGTGTTCAATAACCTTTTTATCCTCTAAAAGCTTGCCAAGTTTTTTTCTACGGTCTTCATGGGTTTTATCAAGAAACGGTTTATCATCAAGATATAACAAATCAAAGAAATAGAGCTTTAATGGAAAGTCTTGTGCAACTTCTGCAATATTATGCTTACGCTTTCGTTTCACGGTTTCTTGAAATGGCAAAAAGCTATGCGTTTCAATATCGTATGCTATAGCCTCACCCTCAGCAACAAATGTTTTTACGGGCAAATCAAGAACCGCTTTGCGAAGCTCTGGAAACATATCTGACATGTCCTGAAGATTTCTTGAGTAAAAGTGAACTTCAGGATTTTTTTTTGTTTTATCAACGTGCACCTGCACACGAAATCCATCAAGCTTCTGTTGGGCTACACAGTTGCCAAGTTTTCGAAAAATAGCTTGCGCATCAGGTGCCCGCTCTGCTGCTGCAGGACGAATAGGAATACCGGTTGTAATGGAAATTTTTTGAATACCCATCAAATCTTTTTCTTTGAGTACTTTGACTATAAGACCAATATCAACGGAGATGTTGTACGCATCCTCAAGATCTTTACGCAATGATTTATCACCAACTTCCATCCATGAAAATGCATCAAGAAGCGTCATGTCTGAAAAACCTAAACGAAGCTTTCCAAGAATCACTCGCGCAACATACTTGCATGATAACGGATCAAGTTTGAGAAAAAAGTCATACAATTCTTGCTCTTTTTTTTCTTGAGAACCAGTACCGGTAATTTTTAAAAAATCAATCAGCCAATCATGCACTTGCGTTAATGACTGTGCCCGAGAAAATTCACCACCCTCATAGTTTTGTGCTAACACTTCACCAAGATCGCCATATTTATGCGCATGTTTTTTAACTGTTTCTGGAGTTTTATCTATTAGATTTGCAACAACATTGCGCATACTTTTTTCAGCAAAATTAAATTGCGTGCTCAGATATACTGGCTGTACATCACCAAGTGACAGGTAGGCTATCATTGCTGCTTCATCGGGGTCAGCTTTTTTAAATAATTCGGCAAGCGTTTGCGTAATTTCTAAACGACCAGAAATTTTTTCAAGAGACTCGAAAACTTCAGCAACAATTTGAAACTTCATAATAACCTTCTACATAAACAGCCTAACTATTTCCGTATCGTTATTATACTAACTTCTTAAAAAAATGATGGGAAAAAGATAATTTAAATTATGATCTTAATAGTTTAGAAAACGATGAATATTTGATCGATGACGCCATAGTAACCAAACGAATATAGCGCATAAGAAATAGAATAAGATATTTTGTGGTGAATAGTACTGCAAACCATAACTCACAATAAGCATAAACGTTGCGCCCAGTGATGCCATAAATGCCTGTCTGGTTGTTGCCATAATAGCAACCCATGTAGCCACAAACAAAAAGAGAAGTGGTAGCGGAATAAGATATGCAACAATGCCGAGTGCCGTTGCAACACCTTTACCACCTTTAAACTTAAGAAAAACAGAATGCGCATTACCAAAAAGTAGTGCGCATGCAAAAATTAATAAGTAATTTTGAATCAGATGAAAAGAAAAGCAAGCTTGTTGCTGTAGCAAGATATCAGCTGAAAGAAGCATTAAAAATGCTTTTGCGGCATCAATGATAAAAACCATGAAAAAGTATTTTACACCACCCTGCAAAACACGTGCAAAGTTTGTTGCACCAATATTTCCTGATCCATGCTTTGTAATATCAACGCGAAAGAAGTGAAGAGCAATCCAATAGCCTGTTGGAATTGCACCGACAAGGTATGATAATGAAGAAAGTGTTAGAATGAGTGTTTGATCCATTACCTATCCTCTCATCTAAATGACTATAAATGTGTATTTTGAACAAAGGGGAGATGATAATTCATCTCCCCTCAAAAAATGGTAGCGACGCAGGGACTCGAACCCCGGACCTACGGATTATGATTCCGCCGCTCTAACCAACTGAGCTACGTCGCCGTAAAATTTTCTTACAGTTTAACTGAACTTACTTTGAAGTTATCTAACACAAAGGTGAAGATTGACTTCAAGAAGTAAACTCCGGAAAGAACCGTTGCAATGATTCCGGCCATTAGTGTTACCGCGAAACCTTGAATCGCTGGACCACCAAATTGGAAGAGTACCAAACCGGTTAAGAATGTAGTAATGTTTGAGTCTAGAATTACTACCATTGCACCGTTGAATCCTTTATTAACTGCTTGTCTGAATGGTAACCCTTCAGCAACCAACTCTTTAATTCTTTCATAGATAAGAATCGAAGCATCGATAGCCATCCCGATAGTTACTACCATTCCTGCAATACCTGGTAATGTCAAAGTAGCGTTAAAGTACGACAAGAAGAAGAGAATTAGGAAGAGGTTGTAAAACAATGCAAAGAGTGCAAAGAAACCACCTACCTTGTAGTAAAAAACGCTGAATAAACATAACATGAAAAATGCAATTAAGCAAGATAAAAGTCCCTTGCTAATTGAATCTTGTCCAAGTGATGCACCAACGCGGTTTTCTTGTTCGAATTTAAGCGGTGCTTTAAGCGAACCAGACTTAAGAACAATGGACAAATCAAGCGCTTCTTTTTGTGAGCCAATACCAGAGATATTTGCTTTTCCTGTAGGAATTTCTTGGTTAATTTTTGGCGCTGAGTACATAACATTATCAATAACAATACCAAGTCTTCTGTTCACATTGTTACCAGT
>JAUIHA010000113.1 GCA_030432505.1 bacterium
GCTATAGGACTCTATAGGCTAAGGTTTATTATCCATTTCATTGTAATAGAATTTAATATATCTCTTAACATCCTCTTGAGTTTAACTAGGTATATTATTATTCTCCATAAACCTTCCAACATTGGTCATTGAACTCTATATCCTTTCTTCTTCAATTCACAATACAGTTTATGTGTTTGTTCTGAAAGCTTTTTCGTGAGTGGCAAAATAGCCGCTGTTACCGGAGCAACTGAAGGATGAAGCTTGAGAAGTGTTCTTACTTCACCATCAACCTCATCTTCACAATACGCATCAAAGAGAAGTGTTAAGAATAAACGATCAACACCAAGAGAACATTCTACCACGTGCGGAATGTATGATGTTTTAGTAGCTTCATCAAATACTGAAAGTTCTTTTCCTGAAAACTTAGAATGCTGCGATAAGTCATAATCGGTACGATTTGCAATACCTTCAAGCTCTTTCCAACCAAATGGGAAATTGTACTCAACATCGGTACAACCTTTAGCATAGTGAGCCAATTCATCTTTTTCATGCGGACGCATACGAAGTTTTTCAGGGTTAAGACCAATTTCATTATAAAATGCTTTACGGCGTTCAAGCCAAAGGTCAAAGAACTTATCCGCATCTTCACCTTTACAGAAAAACTCAAGTTCCATTTGCTCAAATTCACGAACACGGAATAAAAATTGTTTTGGTGTAATTTCGTTTCTAAATGCCTTACCAACCTGAGCAATACCAAATGGAATCTTAACACGAGAACTGGTCATAACATTCTTGAAGTTAATAAAAATTGCTTGAGCCGTTTCTGGACGAAGATAAACAGTACTTGATTTATCGCTCATTGCACCGAGTTGTGATTCAAACATTAAACGGAATTGTCTGATATCCGTCCATTTTTTTTCACCACAATTTGCGCATGATTTTTCTATATTAAAATCAGGGTCATCTGCACGGAAACGTTTTTTACAGTTCATACAATCAACCATTGGATCACTAAAACAGTCAACGTGCCCAGAAGCTTTCCACACATCATGTGCACCAAGAATAGAACCATCAAGAAGAACAACTTCTTCTGGTTGATTCATAATGTTTTTAAGCCAAGCATTTTTAATATTTTGCTTAAGTTGTGCACCAAGCGGGCCAAAGTCGTATACACCATTCAAGCCTGAGTAAATTTCTGCAGACTGGTATACAAAACCTCTACGCTTACACAACGCAACAATTTTATCGAGTGTTACCTGACTTTGTGCCATTATGATCCTTTAGATAACCTAAAATTTTACTATAGCAATAACTGAGAATACGACCTATTCCCAACAGATATAGACTATACCAAAGTTTAAAAAAAAGACCAAAAAAGACCCCTCATAGAAGCAAAATGAACTATGAAGGGTCTAGAAAAGTCGGTAATTTTTTAACTATCGTACTTCAGAGGCTTTTTTCAACCAATAGTTTGCCTTTTCTTGGTCTCTTTGTACGCCTAGGCCTTCTCGATAAAATACCCCAACATTCAATTGAGCTTCACGGTTCCCCTGCATAGCAGACTTCATAAACCAGGAAAATGCCTCTTGTAAATCAGGTATCACGCCAACACCTTGTGCATAACAAAAACCAACATTATTTTGTGCCTTGTCATCACCTTTCTGAGCAACCTTTAGATGCCACTCAAATGCTCGAGATGGATCTCTTGTGGTCCCAATTCCATGCTGAAAACAATTTGCAACATTATATTCTGCAGCATCAAGCCCTTGGTTGGCAGCCTTTAGATACCAAGCAAATGCTGCTTCCGCACTTTGAAGTGTACCAATTCCCTGCTCATAGCAAACACCAACATTATATTGAGCCAATGCGAGACCTTTGTGAGCAGCTTGTAAAAACCAAGCAAACGCTTCAATAGGGTTTTGTGCAACCTCAACACCATCACGATAGAATACTCCGATATTATTCTGAGCAATCGCATCACCTTTTTCTGCTGCTTTTCTAAACCACTTCAACGCTTCCGCATTGTCCTGCTTTACAGCAATACCTTCATGGTAGTGAGCACCAACCTGAAACTGAGCGTTCACATCGCCAAGGTCTGCTTTACGAACAAGCTCTTTAAAATCGAGAGAGCCCTCAGTTTTTTTTGTACGCTCCTGCGCCTTTTTCTCAATTACCTTTTTAAGGTCAGGTTTATGTTTCTTTGTTTTCTGCTGACGCCCTTGTAGAGCTGATCCTGCAATACACAACATAAAAAAAACAAGTAAACTTCTACTCTTTCCACCAATCACACTTCTCTCCTTTATAACGTAGAACAGTACCTACTCTCACCTGTTACAGATCTATAACGCCAGGAGAAAAAAAGCAATAAAAAGCATTTTTCAACTCTAATGGAAAATAAAAACTAGTAATTTACTGAAATCACCTAGATGGTATACTTATCGCATAGGCATCATCGGGTAAACTAGCCGGTAAATCACCATCCAAATCAATAATGAGGTCCCAAATGAATTCATTTGAAATTCGCCAAAAATTTCTTTCCTTTTTTGAAAAAAAGGGACATACCGTCGTTTCAAGTTCATCACTTATTCCTGCAGAGGATCCAACACTGCTTTTCACAAACGCAGGGATGAACCAATTCAAAGACTGCTTTTTGGGCAAAGAAAACCGTTCATACAAAACGGCAACATCATGCCAAAAATGTGTACGCGCCGGTGGTAAACACAATGATCTTGACCAAGTTGGTTTTACCGAACGTCACCTTACCTTCTTTGAAATGCTTGGGAACTTCTCATTTGGTGATTACTTTAAAAAAGAAGCAATTGAATATGCGTGGGATTTTTTAACCAACGATATGGGGCTTGATGGAAATAAACTCTATGCCTCCGTTTATAAAGACGATGATGATGCCTATAATCTCTGGAAAGATATCGTTAAAATTCCTGAAGAACGTATTATTCGTCTTGGAGAAGAAGATAACTTCTGGGCAATGGGTGATACCGGTCCTTGCGGCCCATGTAGTGAAATTTACTTAGATCGTGGAAACAACATTGGCTGCGGTAAAGCTGAATGTAAACCAGGCTGTGAATGTGCACGATTCATTGAAATCTGGAACTTGGTATTCATGCAATACAACAGGCAACAAGATGGGACCCTAAAGCCTCTCGCTCAAACTGGTGTTGACACAGGAATGGGGCTTGAACGTCTTTGTATGATTTTACAAGGTAAAGATAATGTATTCCACGTTGATCAAGTACAACACCTAATCACTGAAACTGAAAAACTTACTGATGTTTCATATGACAAAAGTTCAGATCAACTCAAAGCAGCATTCCACGTACTTGCTGATCATATCCGCTCAGCAGTACTCTTAATTTCTGATGGATGCTCGCCTTCCAATGACGGACGAGGATATGTACTGAGAAAGATTATCCGTAGAGCAGCTCTTTTTGCACAAGATTTGTCAGATGATCAAAGGCTCTTCTCAAAACTTGCACTATGCTTCATTAAATTCATGTCACCTGTCTATCCTGAACTTAAGACAAGTGAAAAACTGATTACTTCTATTCTTGATAGCGAAATTGAAAAATTTGCAACAAACCTCATTCATGGACAAGGAATCCTTGAGAAATATATCAAGGAAAATAAAGAAGCCGGTAAAACTGAAATCTCAGGAGAACAAGTTTTCAAACTTTACGACACCTATGGCTTCCCTCCAGAACTTACTGAGCTTATAGCTCAAGAGCAAAAATTTACTATAGACCAAAAAGGCTTCGAAGTAGAAATGGAAAAGCAAAAGGTTAAATCTGGTAAGAAGATGAAAACAACACAAACTAAAGAAGTAGTTGTTGAAAACCTTTCTAC
>JAUIHA010000114.1 GCA_030432505.1 bacterium
TGAAGAATGAATGGGGAGGAAATGTGAGCATTGAATTACAAGGAATTGATATATCTTGCACATAAATTTTACTTCAGTTCCATCTTCCTATCCTTTTTCATAGGAAACACCCAAATATTGATGGAATCACCCATAAATGACAGTAAAATTCTTTTACTCTTTGTCTTTTCACCACTATTCAAAATGCTGTCATAATACCCTCGCACAGGAATAGTAGTCTCGTCACCATCTACAAACTTTAAGATCACATTCATAGTGGAAAGAGGAATTCCTGTAGGAATAACATACCCTTCAAGCGTACTAACATGATATATAGGTTTTTTTCCGCTCTCTTTAAAAGCCCAATTTGATAAAATCTTATAGTCATCAATTATATTAATGTTAACAGAAGAAAAAACACTTGAAAAAACGAATACTGAAGCATAAAACAAAGCTGTTATGCTCTTATACATCTTCGAACCCCTAATGATTTAATAAACCTATTACCTATTATCCTGATTACTTGTTACTGGAAATTCTTCTTCGCTAAAAATAGTGATATAAACTGTATTATAAAAATCTTCTCCACAAATAAGTGCATAATCACCATTTATCATTTTATTGGGCGTTGTAGGAGTGTTATCTCCTGCTTGGACATTGATGCTATACCCATCTCCCAAATAAACTATCCCTCTTCTAAGGCAGTCAAGCCTACATTGCTTTTTAGAATCAGAGGAAGCGTATAAAAAGTATAATTCTGAATAACTAGACCAATCAAAAGAACTTTTAATGGTTAGTTTTTGTACACCTTTAGGCTCAACCTGCATCATTTGAGATTTTTTGTATTCAGCAACCACAGTTTTCTTCTCTAGAGAAACCGGCTGCTGAGTTTTGTTGTAAACAAAAAATTTTGTGCCAACAATTTTAGAAAACACAGATGTAAAAACAAAAAATAACGATAAAGAAAAAGATAATAAGCCTCGTTTGATCATCACCATAGCTCCTCAAATAAAAAATATAGACAATTTATCTAACCTGTAGAAAATCCATTTAGCCCCTAAACCCAAAAGACCATTGTTAGAGCATTATATAAGAAAAGATAGAAAAAGTCACGACCGATTTTTACCGTCATATTCGCACATCGTTTTTACTATAGAAAAACGAATTTCATAATGATGATCATGGTATTCATAAGCTTCTACATATAATAAATCATTTGAATTAGCAAAATCACACCGTTGTTCTTTCAATCGATTGCAGTA
The DNA here is from genome assembly GCA_030432505.1 of bacterium. Classification (GTDB taxonomy): domain Bacteria; phylum Babelota; class Babeliae; order Babelales; family RVW-14; genus JAUIHA01. Next base: position 1,242 of record JAUIHA010000114.1, read on the forward strand.
ATCATTATAGTCAAATCCTGAAAAATATTCCCCCGTTGGCGTTTGACTGTCTACATGAGTTATAACGATTATTATAACCTCTTTTCCATTAGGCAATAACAACTTTTTTTGCTGGGGATACAGCAAACCTTTCCATGTAAATTGTCCATTTATGTTTATCTTTACCCCAAGAGGTTTAGATGACTCTATGGGAGTTGGATATACAGAAAGTTCATAAGATTTTTTTTGTTTTAAATCGAATGATTTTGTATCAATAACGCCACTTTTATCGGAAATAATACAGTCTAATGTTGTCGCCCTTGCAATACAAAAGCAAAATGCAACTGTCGTTAAGCAAGTAGCAATAACTTTTCGCATTATCATTAGGACTCTGACGAGTTCTTACTACTAGTAATCCTCACTATTATTTGATAAACCTCAGATAATTTATAATCGTCACCATAAAGTCGTTCATATGCATCATCTTCATCAAATATTCCTTTTTTAAAACCTGGAGTAACAGGAGATCCTACAGACTTGGTAGGTTTTGAAATCAATATTCTCAAGCAATCCTTATGAATCAACCGCTGTTGGTAGCGACTACTCAACTGCATTTTTGCTGTTGTAGTGTAACTATTATTTTGCTCATAAAAAGTAAGTTGCAGAGTAGGATTTTCAGCTTCAAACTTCAGCTCTTGCCTAATCTCAGAACCTTCCCACAATTTTCCCTTTTGAATTTCTTGATCACCGTCGAAAATAGCATAGGTAACTTCTAGATTACAAATTACGTGGTCAAAAGCAACCTGAAACTTCGACAATCTAGCTTCGACCACAGAAAAAATTAAGAGAAATGCTATAACGAAAAAACTTTTCATGAACTTCATACTACTTCCTTAACTAAAAACTACTCCTCCCAATAATCCCAGGAAGGATACGGCTCAACCGAATCATAATCATCAAAGAGATCATTGACGTAGAGTATATTGAAATACTCAGGTAATGTCACCTTTTCAATCAGCCGTACAGAAGCTTTAAAATCAGACCTATCCCCAAAGCGTACAACAACATCTGCATCAGGATCTTTTGCAAGCATCTCAAGCGTTGCAAGTAAGCGGATACAAAGCTTAATACTCTCTTTTTGATCAGATCGTCCTAAGAAAATCTCTTTCTTTGTGCGTCGTCGTGAATGCCCAAACGCAGAAGAACGCTGCTGGGTCTTTTTCTTTGGATCAATTTTTTGAAAAACAAAATTACCAAGCGTATCCTTTTTGAGTTCACCATTTTGTTTAGCATTTCTGATGAGGCGCTTTTGCTCCATCTTCCAATATTCACTGTCTTTTAACTTTTTGTACAACTCTGAAGCGGGCATAACTGATGACGCAGTTTTCTCACTTTGATGTTTTTGTACATAGCGCGTGACGATATTTGGCTTTTTATTTCCAGCAGCTGGCGATTTTTTTTGTCCAATACCACATGCATAGCCATACAACCCACCACTTGTGATACTTGGTTGCCAGTCAAGACGATACAAATAACCCGCAAACGCGCCGTATGAGCCACCACGCAATGCAAGCTCAAATGTTTGAGAAAGGTTTGCCATTGTCTTTGGAATCTTACCTTTATACAAATCTATTGCCCGTTCGAATACATGCACCTTATCACCTCGCCCCGTTTTTTGTACAAAGAGTGACGGAACACGATTAATCTGCTGTGTCAGCAAGAAATTATCACCATCAAAAGTTGAATAAATAAGATTACTGATTGATGCATACCAATGTGCACGAAGTGTCCGTAAAAATGGAGCCAATGCAAGCTCATCTCGACACTCAGGAGAAAATGCATGGAGTACACGAGCCAATGCGCCACTGGTTGTTGCACTGTATTTTCCACCCTGAGAAATATCATTATCTAAAGATGTTGTATCAAGAAGTACACCCAAATCATCCCACAACAAGCGTTGATCCTCATTCGCCAAGTTCATAAAGAAAAGCTCTTGAAGAACCTCAGAAAATTTACACACGTGATCAAAATCAAACTGATGTACATTGACAAATGATTTAGAAAGACCGTACAAATTATTAAAATACTCACGTTGCTGATTTACTTTGCACAGCGCTTGCGAATGAACATAATCAAAAAATGATTTTGGTAATTTTTTAAGCTCTTTAAATAAAAGCTTTGTCAGATCATGCATGGTAATACCACTAATGTCACCTTGTGTTCGGTCAACAATAAAACGACAGAGCAGTGAACGCACCACAGATTCAAGCTTGAACGCCTCAAGAATACTAAACGATGTTGCTGGATCAAGCAAACAGTGAAGCAGCTCTCCACCACTCACAAAATCTCGATAAATACTCTGTTTCACATCAAACGCTTCATCAACAAGCGCAAGCTGCTGCAACAAATAGTTAATTCGAACATTTTCACGAGATGAGCGTGGATACATACTCATAAAATCAACGAAAACAACATTTTTAATGCCTTGATCTTGAAGCTGCTTAATCAAATCATCAAGGAAATCTCGGTACGGTAGTGGAAAACGAATACCCGAGCAAAAAATCATCTGCTCTGATTCAATATTTTTAAGTCCTTCAGACTTCACATTACAAAGCGTTG
>JAUIHA010000115.1 GCA_030432505.1 bacterium
GAGAGTGGAAATATTCCAGCATGCAGTAGGCTGTTCTTGACGGGAAAAAAGTAGCAGAACAATTATTACAAACCACAACAAATCAAACATCACAAAATATTGTTCCAGCAATGAAGTATCACGAAAAAAAACCGCTACCTTCCCCAGGAAAAGCACTAATCAAGGAGAGTATTTAACGTCATATTTCAGGGAAAAAAGGAGAGAGTGAATGAAACCTGAATCATTTTATCAGGGGAAAAATGTATTAGTCACGGGAGGTGCTGGATTCATCGGTTCACACCTTGTTGAACGACTCATAGAACTAGGAGCTCGAGTCACTGTTTTTGATAATTTTTGCTCCGGAAACCTTAACCACTTGAGCTCTGTTATCACTCAAGTAAATCTTTTTTATGCTGACATAACAACACCATACAGCTGCCTGAAGGCAACGGTAAACAAAGATATCGTTTTTCACCTAGCAGCTTTTGTATCAGTCGCTCGCTCAATAACAAATCCTGAAATATGTAGTAAAATAAATATTGAGGGAACTAAAAATATCCTTGAAGGCTGTAAGACTAATAGAGTTCCAACATTAATTTTTTCTTCAAGTGCCGCCGTCTATGGTGCAAAAAATGACATCTGCGACGAACAAGATACTCTCAATCCTCTATCACCATACGCGCAAAGTAAAGCAGAAGGTGAACTTCTTTGTAAAAAATATGCAGAAGAAGGTGCTGTAAGCACAGCGAGCTTGCGCTACTTTAATGTGTATGGTGACAGGCAAGATCCAAACGGAGAGTACGCAGCAGCTGTGGCAAAGTTCAAACACAATATCCTTAATAAGAAGCCTATTGCGATCTACGGCGATGGCAAACAAACCCGCGACTTTATTCATGTCTCAAAAGCTGTAGAAGCAAATTTAAACATTGGCATGATGAATAGCCTTAAAGGCGAAGCCATCAACATTGGATCAGGAAAAAGCATTAATCTTCTTGAACTCATTAAGCAACTCGAAACAGAGCTTAATATCAAGAGTACAGAGGTTACCTTTCACCCTGCCCGCAAAGGCGACATCATGCACTCACAAGCAAACTGCCAAAAATATAACAAATTACTCCTTGATAATTTGTCATAGCAGAAACTTCTACCTTGCCAAGCAATAAAAACTTGGTATCATTCTTGGTACTAAAATATATTGCTTGCCGAGGTGGTGAAATTGGTAGACACGCTAGATTCAGGTTCTAGTCCAGTAAAATGGGTAGGGGTTCGAATCCCCTCTTCGGCACCAGCCTACGCCCTGCGTGGCTTCGGCTGGCAAGCCAGCCCTTTAACGGAATTTATTAAATCTTGTTTACCAACCTATGCACTAAAGCCGCTTGTACAGATGTCATCCTGCGTGTCCGTCGTAGCCACCTGGGCGTAGACTGGGAACTTGATTCAGGTTCTAAATATTTTTCCTTCATTTGTATTTTTCCTTACCAAGGGTATACTGGTTTATATCTAATAAATGGCATGAATCCTGATTTTTAACATTCTAACCAAAATTTCAAAAAACTATGGCAAAAAGAGATTACTACGAAATACTTGGCGTTTCTAAAACAGCAGATCAAAGCGAAATAAAAAAGGCATATCGTAAACTAGCCCTCAAGTACCATCCAGACAAAAATCCGGATAATAAAGAGGCTGAAGAAAAGTTTAAGGAAGCAGCTGAGGCCTACGAAGTTCTTTCCAATGCTGATAAACGCAAAAAATACGATCAATTCGGCCATGCAGGCATGCAAGGTGGTGCTGACTACCACAACTTTAACAACATGGGCGATATCTTTGAAAATTTTGGCGACATCTTTGGTGACCTCTTTGGTATGGGCGGACACAAGAAACAGCGTAAATCTGGCCCTACTCCACAACGAGGACACGACCTATCTCAAAAAATTTCTGTCACACTCAAGGAATCATATCTAGGCTGTAAAAAAGACATCAAGCTCTATCACTACGTTGCTTGTGATACGTGTAGTGGCTCCGGTTGTAAGAGTGGAACAAAACCAAGCTCATGTGGTTCTTGCCAAGGAAGTGGATCTGTCCATTACCAACAAGGTTTTTTCACCTACACACAAGCTTGCTCTTCATGCTACGGACAAGGGTTCACCATTCCTTCACCATGTTCAACCTGTCGAGGTCAATCTCGTCTACAGAAGCATGAAAAACTTAATATCAATATTCCTGCAGGAATTTATAACAATGCTGAGCTACGTGTAGCAGGAAAAGGTGATGCTGGTGTATTTGGTGGTACAAGTGGAGACCTGTACATTGTCGTTAACATTCAACCAGATAAAAACTACTTTAGACGTGATAACGACTTGGTTACCAAACTTACCCTGACATACCCTCAACTTGTTCTTGGATGCCAAATAGAGATTGAAAATATCGATGGTTCTCAAGAACTTATCAAAATTCCTAAGGGAAGCCCTGTTGGAAAAGAAATTCTCATTCCAGGGAAAGGATTCCCTCTCTTACGTGGACGAGGAAAAGGCAACCTCATCATCCAAACACAGTGTGATATTCCCACAAAGCTTAATGCTGAAACTAAGCAGGCGCTACTTGATTATGCTGATAAGCTTGGTAAGCAGGCTCAGAGCTCAGGTGGAATCACCGGTTTTTTCAAAAAATTCTTAGGATAAAACGCTTTTTTGCCCCTTTTTAGGGGCAATTTTACATTTTGCCTAAAGACTGGTAGAGTCTTTGAAGCTCTAAAGAGAGCTTTTTACCCGTTGGGGTGGGTATTTCGACGGATTGCTTCCTAGTAAATTTTTGATGTTTTAACTTCGGTGTATTAATAATGCAAACAAGAAAAACGGTAAAATTCATTTATTTCTTCCTTGCGCTTGGCTTACAGATTATTCATGCCGGACCGCTCAAAAATTCTGAATTACGAAATATTGAAAAAGAATGTGCCGAAATCGAAAAAGAGGCACAAAAAGAAATTAACGATCCAAAAAATAAAGCTGAGCTTGAAGCAATCATTCAAGAAATTGATGATATGCAAAATGATCCTCAGCAAATGAAAAACTTCTCTGAAAAGTTCCAAGAATCCTGCCTTTTTTCTAAACAACTATTCGGGTTTGATGTCGACCGAACAGAAGCGATTAAAAAGAAAATTAAAACATGTAACGAAGACATTGAACGATCGCAAAAAAGATTCGATCGTTCAGAAAAAAAGCTTCTTGAAGACAAGCAAGAACTTGAAAAAGTAAAAAATCGTTCTGATGATTACTTTAGCTCCTACTACCCCCGCTCAAAACAAATACGTGACAGGGAGGAATGGATTCAATGGAGTGAAGAAAGATACAATAGGGCAAAAAAATATCTTAAAAATTATACTAAAGATAAGGCAGAACTCGAAAAAGATTTGAAAGCATGGCAAGCAAAAGGCAAGGTCAACTTAGGTCTAAAAGTTGGCTTGTACGGCAAGAATATCCTTGATATTTTCTTTATCGCTCTTGATATCTATATTGATAAACAACTGCACGCCATTCTAGAAGCAGAATATCTGAAAGTATTCACCAAAAACCTTGTATACAACAAGGAAAAACTCATTCCATTGCTCTACAATGCAGCAGATGAGCTTGGAAGTAGTTCCAGTGAAATCTCAAATGCACATAAAAAAGAAATTAGCAAAGTAATCAATGAATCGGTATTCCCTTCATTCAGTCATTTTAGAAATCTTACTGGACGCGAACTCCAAAAATCAGTAATTCACGTGCTCAAAAAAGAAGGGCTCAGAATACTCAAGATGCTTGCAAGCTTTAATGAAGAAGATATTAAAAGCTGGCAATTTGATTTCCACTTTGA
>JAUIHA010000116.1 GCA_030432505.1 bacterium
CCCGGCCGCGTCTGGACCCGTGAACAACTGCTGGACCGTGTTTGGGGGCTTGATAACTACGTGGATACCCGCACGGTCGACGTTCATGTGGGTCGGCTGCGCAAAGCACTAAGCGGGGTCAAGGGCGGCGATGATTCATTCTGATTAGTTGTGCAGGCAGAAAAAAGCGCTCCCAACATGAACAGCAAGGCTAGGTGTTTAAGCAACAGGGTTCGGTACTTCTTCATAGGTTCCTCCGGGGACGTTAAATGTAAGAGGCCATTTTTAACATGGCGATATGAATAGGTTCAGAAAGATGCGGTTTGTTCTGAAGCCGTATCAGGAAGTAATTAGCGCAAAAGTGTAAAATTCAGAAAAAAAAATTTTTCCACCATCCAAAGGGTCAAATGGTAACAAGTTAAATAAACATAAAGACGTAGGGAATTAGTATGCCTAAACTTAAAACACATTCCGCTTCAAAGAAACGCTTTAAGAAAACTAAAAGTGGTAAAATCAAACGCTCAAAGGCGTACAAAAGACACCATGCTTGGGCTAAAACTCCTAAGCAAGGGCAGCAACTTCGTGGCGGTGCATATCTTGCACCATGTGACGAAGCTAACGTTGCACGTTTAATTCCTTACTAGGAAAATTTTCAAGAGGCAGAAAGATAAGGTTTCTGCCTCTTATTTAAAAACTCAAAGTAACTTTGAGTTTTTATTTTTTTATTGGTTATTATTTTAATTATTTTTGCATTAAAAGGTTACGACAATGAGTAGAGTAAAACGCGGTACCGTTACAAAGAAAAGACACAAACGTCTTTTAAAACAAACTAAAGGCTATTGGGGACAACGTAAAAACGTTTTCAGACGAGCAAAAGAAACTTTAATGAGATCTTTAGCGTATGCGTTTAAAGGTAGAAAACTCAAAAAGCGTGATTTTAGATCACTTTTCATTACTAGAATTAACGCTGCATGTAAAAACAATGGCACATCGTATTCAATGTTCATGAACGGTCTTAAAAAGACCAATGTTCAGTTGAACAGAAAGATGCTCAGCCAACTTGCAATTTTTGAACCAAACGCTTTTACTAATCTTGTAAATTTGACTAAATAATAAAATTATTGAAAATTTACAAGCCAGTCGGTATCCTCTTGAAATAAGGGGGAGAAATACAGGCTAAATTTTTGTGAGAAAAAGGAAGAAGGAATGAAGCAATTAAAAGAATTAGAACAAAAAATTCTTAGCGTTGTTCATAAGAATAAAGAGTTGCAAGGCGTTATTGCTGATCTAAAAAAAGAAAATGAAGAGCTAAAAGCTAAAAATAAAGATTTTAAAGCAATGCTCGATAAAGATGCAGGTGCTATTGAATCACTGACAAGTGAAAAAGATGCGATGAAAGATTCCATCGAAACGATTCTTGGCAGTATAAAAGCTTTAGAAGAAGCTCAGCAGTAGTAAATTGTTATGGATATGCAAAAGAACTTAACAATATCTATTTTGGGTAAAAGTTATTCCTTATCAACTGATGAAAATGCTGACCTTGTTTTTCAAGCAGCTCAAAAAGTTGATAAGATGCTTCGAGATAAGATAGACAAGGTTGGTAAAGCAATCAGCGAAGAAAAGCTAGCGGTGATTGTGGCACTAGAGCTTGCAACAGAGCTTGCGAAACAGAATGAGGCCTTGGCGTCCTTTGAACAAAAGGCGCTTGATCTCGATTCTTTACTAGACCAAGAGCTGTAATTTTATTTCGATACTGATTTTGTATAAGTCTGCCTGATAGATTGTTTTCACACTATCCTGCAGACTTGATTCTTTTGTACGTCCATTTCTTTAGGATTTCTTCTTACTCGTTTCTCTTTTTTCTCACAATAAAATTAAAAAAATTTGCCATTTCTAAAGAAGTTGAAAATGGCAATGTGTTTTTATGTCATGAACCTTTTAAAGAGAAAGATAAAGAAATGAGTGGTTTCATTGAGTTTACTGTATTTATTGCAGGAACGATTATTGGGGCTCTTGTTGCATTGATCTATTTTCTTTCTAAAAAGAAACACTTGCTTCAAACGAAGCGTGCAACACAAAACATGCTGAAAAAAGCAAAAGAAGAAGAAGATCAAATGCGCCGAGAAGCTCAGTTGGATCTGAAAAACGAGCTTTATAAAAAACGTAGTGAATTTGAAATTGAAGCACAAAAGGCTCGAGTAGAAGTTCAACGTCTTCAAAATAAAATCCAAAAGCGAGAAGATACTATTGAACATCGAGAAGGAGTTCTTGATGAACTCAGACGAGATCTGCAGCAGAAAGAGCGTGATCTTTCTCGACGCCTTGATATCCTTGCTTCAAACGAATCTAAAATTAAAAAACTTTACGAAGAGCTTGTTTCCAAACTTGAACACTTGAGTGGTGTTAAGCGTGAAGAAGCGAAGCGAATTCTTTTTGAGTCGCTACAAAAAGAAGTGAAGCTAACAAATCAAAAATGGCTTGCAAAAGTTGAAGAAGAAACCAAAGAAACAGCGAAGCAAAAAGCTGTTGGTATTCTTGCAAGTGCTATGCAGCGTTACCTTCCAGAGCAAGTTACACTTCATTCCTCATCAGTAATTCACCTTCCTAATGAAGAAATGAAAGGACGAATCATTGGTAAAGAGGGGCGTAATATTAAGGCTCTTGAGATGGCAACTGGCATGGAAATTGTTATTGGTGATACGCCAGAAATCATTACTATTTCAGGTTTTAACCCAATTCGTAAAGAAGTTGCAAAGCGCGCTCTTGATAAATTAATTCGTGATGGTCGAATTAATCCTACAAGAATTGAAGAAACTGTTGCTAAGTGTGAAGAAGAAATTGATGCAACAATTCTTGAAATGGGTCAACAAACCGTTCTTGAGTTTGGTTTTAGTGGGATGCATCCAGAGATTGTGAAGCTTCTTGGTAGACTTCACTTCAGAACAAGCTATACGCAAAACCAGCTTGTACATAGTAAAGAAGTTGGTTACTTTGCACGCATGATTGCCTCTGAACTTGGCCTTGATCCTCAAATAGCAGCACGTGGTGGCTTGCTTCATGATATTGGTAAGGCGGTATCTGCTGAAGTTGAGGGTCCACACGCAATTATTGGCGGTGATCTTGCAAAAGAATATGGCGAAGACCCAATTGTTGTTAACGCTATTGCCGCGCACCACGAAGAAGTACCACCTATTTCTATCTATGGCTTTATTGTTCACCTTGCCGATGCTATATCAGCATCTCGTCCAGGTGCTCGAAAAGAAACATTATCTACCTATATCAAACGTCTTGAACAACTTGAAGAGATTGCGAATACTTTTGATGGCGTGAAAAAAGCATTTGCTCTTCAGGCTGGTCGTGAAATTCGCGTCATAGTACAAGAAGATACGGTTGATGATAGCAAAGCAGAACTTCTTGCTCATGATCTTGCTAAGAAGGTAGAAGAAGAAATGGCATTCCCTGGTGAAATCAAAGTGAATGTGATTCGAGAAAAACGTTTTGTTCAAGCTGCACGATAAGAAAGGCATACACACATGGCTGAAACATTACGCTTCTTATTTATTGGAGATATTATTGGAGAGCCAGGAATGGCTCTCTTCCAAAAATGGGCTTTGAAGCTTAAGGAAAAATACAAAGCTGACGCTATCATTGTTAATGGTGAAAACGCAGCAAAAAATGGCATGGGAATAACACCCAAGATTATTGAAACGCTTCGTGAAAGTGGTGCTGATGTCATCACAACAGGAAACCATGCATTCGATAGCAAAAATGTTTATA